>JAYUYF010000690.1:0-7074 GCA_043752605.1 Roseiflexaceae bacterium | reverse complement strand
TGCGCGGTGAATTGGTTCGTAGCGAAGATACCCAGGCGGGTGTGTATGTTGGGCAAAAGGGCTCGCCGCTGCCGCACGGCTGCCCGGTACGCGCGGCGGGTGTCGTCATCACGCAGGGCTACGACGAAGGCACCCACAGCCCGGCGGCGATCTGGGGCGGTCTCGATTTTGCCGTCGATAGCGATGGCGATGGCTACACCGAACCCGGCAACACGCGCGACCAGCCGCTGATCGCCACCCACGACGGCACCGCGTCGGTCTACGCCAATAGCTGGCCGGGTGGCAACTACGTGCGGATCACCAATGCTGCTACCGGCTGGGCGGTGGCCTACGCACATCTGGAAACGATCGGCGTGACCGACGGGCAGCAGGTGCGCGCGGGCGATGTGATCGGCACAATCGGGACGACGGGTATGTCGACCGGGCCGCACCTGCACTATGAACTGTGGAACAACGGCATCAACACCGATCCACGCCCGGTGACGGATTGTTGATATGGAAGAACATTTGTACTACATTCTACGCGATAACACTTTACTCGCGGAACGGCAAATAAAGCACCTGACCTTCCCATTCGCCTTCGCTACTCGCATCAGCAATCAAAATCAGATCGTCAACAATCACCTGTATCGCAAGATCTTGACGCGCTTCGATCAAACCAGGCATTGGCAGGCCACGCACCACCCGCTGGTAGGCAAATCCAATTAATGTGGCAGCATCGTGCGTGAGTACAAGACGCGCTTCTGTTGCTGCCCACGCGAGAATCGCCGGATCATCCGCCCGATGAGACCAACATCAGCTACGCGAACAAGATCAAGATGCGGGCGTCGTCGAATGAGCGCACGGATAATGACACCGCGCACATTTTCATCAGCCAGAAGTTTCACGCCGCAAGACCCTGATGCGGTTGACGGGCAAGCAGCCGTGCTCGAATACCGGTAGAGTCAAACTGCGCCTCGTGAGCCAGACGAGCACTATCACTGCGCATCTGGCGCTCGGCAACATATGCATCTACTGGTGAACGATTTGCAAGATAATATGCAAGGACACTATACACATCAGCCAGCGATAACGTCGTAAAGTCTTGCGCAATTTCTTCTGGTGTTGCGCCTTGATGAAATGCACGAACGATCGTTTCGAGTGGTACACGTGTGCCAGTAACACGCACAATGCCGTCCGATGCGGTACTCAGCGGTACTGGCTGCGGCAGGATATGGAGATTCATTATTCACCTCGACCCAGTAGATGTTTAATAACAAGTGTAGCACGGGTGTGATTTGCAATCAATTTGATGCAAAATCTCACGGTATTATAGCTCACCCGCCAGCACCGCGAGATGCCGTGTGGCCGCCGCGATCGTACTTGGCAGCTTGTAGCCACCGCCGTGTACCGAGAGTACCGGGCAGCCTGCGTGCTGCGCGACAGCGAGCACCAGCTGCGTGAGGCGTGCAAAATCGTCGGTCGTCCAGTCGCTGACGCGTGCGCCGCAGTCATCGTGGTGGGCATCGTAGCCCGAAAAAATGCCGATCAGATCTGGTATCCACGGCAGCTGCGCAAGCGCCGTTGCAAACACATCGATACTCACACTACCATCATAGAATTCGCCGTCGAGCCCGATCTCCGTCGCAATGTCGCAGGGAAAGCGCTGGTCGCGCAGTGGGATGTTACAGTGGCCGAGCGCCCGCGCCGCCGTCGTCGTACCATCGGGCAAGTGTCGCATCTTCGCCATGTACAGGTCGAACGCGCTATGGATACTGATACAGTACACCGATGGATCGTGCGCAAAGATCGCCTGGGTGCCATCGCCGTGATGATGATCCCAATCGATCAGCAGCACACGTGCGAAGCCAATCTGCTGCGCATAGCGCGTGGCGGCGGCGAGCGGATTGAGCAAACAGTACCCGTGGCCCCAGTCTGGCCCGGCGTGATGGCCACCGAGGCTGAGGCAGTAGGCACGTCCGATTTGCCCGGCGCGCATTGCATCGATTGCCGCGCACATACCACCGAGCGCGAATGTGTATCCCGGCAGGCAATGTTCGAGGCCACTGCACTCGCCCCCGAGCAGCGGCTGCCAGTCTGGCGTGTGGCCAGCGGCCAGCGCCTGGAGCGCCGCGAGGTACGCTGGTGTATGCACCGTGGCATAGCGCGCAAAGTCAGCGCGCGCCAGTAGCAACGCCGGGTACTGCGCGACTGGTGCAAGCTGCGCAAACACCGCAGCATAGTGCGGCAGCGAGAGCCCGACGGTCGCGATCTCGGCGTGCGGCCGCGAGGAAGCGGTCACCTCACGGTGTGGATAGACAGCGAGGCGTGGGGCGGCGGTCGGGGTGGTCATCGGGCATTCACGCTAGCTGACGCCGTGCTCGATTGTGAATTTTCCATTTTCACTTCTCCCCCAGCCCCGGCACCTCATTCACCGTGCGCACGATCGGCCCGCCGCCGTACAGGTCGATCATCGTCAGGCTACCAAGATCGATGCGCCAGCGCCAGTGGAGCGTGGGCGGCAGGTTGCCGATACCGCACAGAATCAGCTGGATCGGTGTGGCGTGGGTGACGACCAGCACGCGGCCGCCGGGGTGGTCGTGCAACAACGCATTCCACGCCGCTGCCACGCGCGCGTGGACCTCGGCCAGGCTCTCGCCGCCCAGCGCCCGGCCATCGAGCGCATCGCCAAAGCGCTGGGCCGCCTCCTCGCGGTAGCGCGCCGTCACCTCGGCATACGTCAGCCCTTCCCAGCGACCGTGGTCGGTCTCGCGCCAGCGCGCATCATCGCTGGGCAGCACCGCGCGCCCGGCGCAGATCGCGGCGGCCATGGTCTGCGTGCGCGCTGCGGGGCTCACGATTACCGTGTTGAACGGAGTACGCCGCAGGCGCGTGGCGAGCGCGGCTCCCTGGCGTTCGCCATACGCAGTGAGCGGGCTATCGCCGCGCCCCTGGTAGCGCCGCGCGCGGTTGGCTTCGGTCTGGCCGTGGCGCACAAAGGTAATACTGATACGGGCCAAGCGGTGTGCCTTTCGGGTGGGCGCTTCGGGTATCAGTATACACGGGGTTTTCGTGCGCCTGCGCGCCGCGGCGGCAGGTGGCTTCGCCCCTGCACCCGGATCTTCCGCAGCCTGCGGATTGGCTGCGGCTACGCGCCGCGGGTGCAGGTGGCTTCGCCCCTGCACCCGGATCTTCCGCAGCCTGCGGATTGGATGCGGCTACGCGCCGCAGCGGGCAGGGGCGACCGCGCGCCCCCGCCACCCTCGCGCCGGTGGCGTTGCCCCCGAACCCCAAAAGGCGGCCGATCGCGTGCTGTTGTCCCGTCGGTACACGCCTGCCCGGTTGCGGCACACCGCGCGCTTTCATCGGTATACGCTGAAGGAAAGGCGCGATTGGCAGTGTCTGGCAGCGCTTAATATAGCTGTGGCAGTCCAACCAAGCCTACATTGATTGCATTGTACGGTCATCAAGTATTGTGCATATGGGGGTTTCATTGGAGCGTATCATCAGTGGGTTGTTCATTGTCGTTGGATTGATCAATCTGTATCCGGTGATTGGAGTCGTGGGAGCGAACACACTCACCAATCTGTACGGCATTCCTTTCGAGGAGAGCAATCTGCTCATTCTGATGCGGCATCGTGCCGTCGTGTTTGGGCTGATTGGTACGTTCCTGATCGTTGCCGCTGTACAACGCGACTGGCAAACGCCCGCGCTCATTGCGGGGATGGTGAGTATGATCAGCTTTCTTGTGGTGGCACTACTCGAAGGTGGGTACAACGCAAAAATTACTACCGTCGTGATCGCCGATCTGGTCGCATCGATCCTACTGGCGGTTGCGGGCGTGTTACGGCTGGTGATGCGGTAGCATCCTGGTTATGTCAGTTTGCGCTCACGATAGCATAAGACGCATGTGCTTCACAGCTGTAGCCTGATATCATATGCTTGTGATGCAACTCGATCATGAGCGAACAGGAGCAGCATATGATTCGCAAGGTCGTTTTCAGGATCGGCGGTCTGTACTGTATCATCGTCGGCATCATCGTCATCAACCTGCTGCAGGCCGCGCCCGGCCCGCGCGATCAGGAAATTCACGGCGTGGGGATTGGCAGCTACGACCGATCGGCGGGTATCGCGTATCTCTCCGGCAGGCAGCTCGCGTGTGTGCCTGTTTCCCAGCCGGCTGCCTTTACATCAGCCTGCACGGTCACGATTGCGGGCAAAGCGCTCACGATCTTCGCCCGCCACAATCAGACAACTCCGCTTGACCATTTTGATGGCAGCTGCGAAGCGCGCTACGACGGGCGCGTCTGGGAGTGTCGGCTTGCGTGGCGTCACGTACACACCCCCTGGTTTGCCTACATCGACGCACCACTCGATCTTTCAGACGCACAAATCGCGATCCTGCGTCAGCAGTACTGGATCGAGAATCTGCCCGAGGCTATAGTCATGCAGTTTATCCAGTTGAGTGTGCTGCTTTCGACCAGCCTGGCCGCGCTTGGCGCTGCGCTCTGGTTCTGGCCCGTATGGAAGAATAAGCTGCTGGTGGTGGGTACCGCGAGCGCATTGAGTCTGCTTGCCTTTGTCGGCAGCGGGATCGGTGTGCTGTTCCTCACTGGCGGCTTCTGGGATTGAGGCCGGTGGTGACCAGCCAACTGACGGTTTGCAATGTCTGACAGCGGGCGCGCGGTTCGCCGCAAC
The DNA here is from genome assembly GCA_043752605.1 of Roseiflexaceae bacterium. Classification (GTDB taxonomy): domain Bacteria; phylum Chloroflexota; class Chloroflexia; order Chloroflexales; family Roseiflexaceae; genus JAYUYF01. Next base: position 2,397 of record JAYUYF010000690.1, on the reverse strand, counting down.
CGGGCATGCGCCGCGTCGGCGCTTCATCTCCCCTCTCCGTGTGGGAGAGGGGGTTGGGGGTGAGGTCGCGCCACCAGGCGCACAACCCTACGCCTCCTGGCCCACCAGATAATTGCGGTACAGCCGCGCATATGCGCCACCCTGCGCCAGCAACTGCTCGTGGCCACCGTCTTCGATGATCTGGCCGCGCGCCATGACAATGATTCGGTCGGCGTTGCGGATGGTGCTCAGCCGGTGCGCGATCACCACGCTGGTGCGCGTGCGCAAAATCCGTTCGAGCGCATCCTGGATGAGCGCCTCGGTGGCAGTGTCGATGCTGCTCGTGGCTTCGTCGAGCACCAGCACGCCCTCGGGGCAGAGCGCCAGCGCGCGCGCCAACGCCAGCAGTTGGCGTTGCCCGACCGAGAGATTGGCACCGCCAGGTGCCACCACAAAATCGTAGCCGCCCGGCAGTTGTTCGATAAACCCCGCCGCGTTGGCCTGCTCGGCGGCGTGATGAACCTGCGCATCGCTGATATCATCGCGGAACAGACGGATGTTGTGCGACACTGTCCCCGCCAGACACACCGGGTCTTGCGGCACTACCGCCACCACACGGCGCAGGTCGTGCAGCCGAAACTGCCGGATGTCCGTGCCATCGAGCGTGATGCTCCCCTGCTGCGGGTCATAGAAGCGCGCCAGCAACCCCACCAGGCTGCTCTTACCTGCACCCGTCGCGCCGACGATCGCGACATTCTGCCCGGCTGGTATGCTGAGGCTGACGCCGCGCAGCACAGGTTCATCTTCCAGATACGCAAAATGGACATCGCGCAGTTCGACCGCACCTTGCACCCGTTCGAGCACATGCGGCTGCGATGGATCCTGCACCGCCGGTCGGCTCAGCAACAGCCGCTGCACCCGTTCGGCTGCACCAAGCGCGATCTGCACCGCGTTGTACTGTTCGCTCAACCGCAAAATCGGTTGAAACGCGCGATCGGCGTACTGCACAAATGCTACCAGCGTGCCGAGCGTGGCCCAGCCCGCCAGCACACCCTGCCCGCCGCCGTACAGCAACAGCGCCATGCCGACAGCGGCCAGGATCTCCTGCGCAGCGAGGAACAGCGCGCTATGCTTGCGCAATAGCAACAGTGCCCGCCGGTATGCCCAGTTGAAGCCATCGAGCGATTTGGCGGCCATCGGCTGGTAACCAAACAATTGCACCGCCGTCATCGCGTTGATATGCTCGTTCATAAATGCGCTGGCCTTCGCGAGCGCAGTGCGCTCGGTGGTCGATGATCGACGGATACGGCTGCGAAAATAGACCGTCACCAGCGCCAGCAGCGGGAGCACCGCCAGCGCCAGCAGCGCCAGCCGCCAGTTGATCGCAAACATAACAAAGATGATCGCGATCAGTGTGACGCTCTCGACCATGATCGTCACCGCGCTGGTCGAGAGTAAAGCGTTGATCGTATCCACGTCGCTCGTCAGCCGCGTCACCAGGTCGCCGGTCGGCAGGCGGCCAAAGAAGCTCTGATCCTGATGGACGACGTGGTCAAACATGCGTGCGCGCAGATCGGCGAGCGCGCGCTGCGCCGCCTGCTGCAAGACATAGGCATAGACGTACTGGAGCAGAAACATCAGGATCGAGAGCCCACCGTAGAGTGCCGCCAGCGGCCAGAGCCCGGTTACGTTCCCCTGTGCGATCGGGCCGTCGATCGCACGCCGTACGATCTCGGGCGGCACGGCGTTGAGCCCGGCGGTAGCCAGCAGCAAAACAAACGCAACGATCAGTTTGTCGCGATACGGCGACATGGTACTCGCCAGCAACCGGAAGAGCGCCACATCCTGGCCGATGACACTGGGCTTCTCGGGCCGCGAAGCCGCAGTGGTGCTCACGGACGCACCGCAGCGGGGCTGGTCTCGCTGATTTCGGCCTCGCGCACTTCGCGGCGATACATTGTGGCATATATTCCATCGCGCGCGAGCAACTCGCGATGCGTGCCCTGCTCTACTACCCGGCCAGCATCAAGCACGACGATGCAATCGGCATCGCGCACGGCCGCGATCCGCTGGCTGACGATCAGACAGGTGCGGCCGGTGCGTGCGTCGCGCAGTTCAGCCAGGATCTCAGCGGCGGTAGCTGCATCGACGCTCGAAAGCGAATCATCGAGCAACAAGACGCGCGGGTCGCGCACCAGTGCGCGCGCGATCGCAGTGCGCTGCTTTTGCCCGCCCGAGAGCGTCGTACCGCGTTCGCCGACGGTCGTGTCGAGTCCGTGCGGCAACTGCTCCAGGTCATTGGTCAGCCGGGCAGCGCGCGCGGCGTCCATCACCCGCGCATCATCGATCTCGCCCAGACCGAGCGCAATATTTTCGCGCAGCGGCACGCTGAAGAGCAGCGTCTCCTGCGGCACTGCT
>JAYUYF010000689.1:0-7074 GCA_043752605.1 Roseiflexaceae bacterium | reverse complement strand
TGCACCCACCATGTCCTTGAGTTCAATCAGCGGCGTATCGACTTCGTATTGCAGCAGCGCCGTGCTGGCGCTCGTACTCCCGCCACCAATATCGCGTCGATCAACGACGATCACACGCACGCCCGCTTCGGCCAGATGATAGGCCACCAGCGCCCCGGTGATGCCGCCGCCGATCACAACAATATCGGCGCTGGCATCGCTCGTCAGCGCCGGATAGGATGCGATCAACCCGCTCCTGATCGGCCAGAACGGATAACCTGATTTGAGATCCATACACTCCTCGAACATGCTCTCCGTAGTCTATCGAGGAAGGCACATACTGTGCCACAGATCAGCCGCCGAACAATCGCGTCCGGTTGAGCTTGAACTGAAAATACAAAAAGCAGCCGACGCAGAAGCCAGCCAGCGCGACGCTCGCGGCCAGTGCCACGCAGATCGCCAGCGCCCAGCCCAGCAGCGGTGCGCCCGCCAGAAACGCCAGCTGCGCACCACTCAGCAATAGCAGTGCGATAGTGTTGTTGAACCTGGTCAGATTGCGATCCTCACGCTCGGCGTGCTTGATCTGGCGCGCAAACAGCCGTGTGCCGATCCAGGCGATCGGGCTCCAGCGTAGCCCGCCGAGGACAGCTGGCAGCAAAAGAAGCCAGAGCAGTGTCGTGAGCAGCGGCTGCTGGAGCACCAGCCCCACGACGATGCCCGTCGCAAGCAATGTCCGATTGAGCGTGACGATCGGAGTCGGCACCCCATCGATTGCGGTAGTCTTGCCCTGGTTCACCTGCGCCTCCTGCTCTCATTTCTCTCACGTTGATACAGTATATACTAAATATCCTGGATAAACAAAATCAACAATAAGCAGTCTTTCGATCAGCCGAATACAATCGCGCAACTGCTAGCATCCTGTATCGTACGCGCACGGTAGGGCGTTGCAATCGGGTTGCAAGCCGGTCGTGCAGTATGGTACAATAGCTTTCAGGGCGTACGGCAACGAACGCCTTTTCTTTCAATTAATGCTGTTAGCACTCGCAGGTATTGAGTGCCAGTATCGCACAATCGTGGTGTTCGAGAGCGCGCGACGCGTGCTGCGAACCACCTGACGAGGTGGGAGACGACGATGACAGCAGAGCTGAGCGAGCGCCGCCGGTACATTTTGAAGCTGGTGGTACAAGAATATATCGAGACCTCAGTACCGGTCGCGTCAGAGTTGCTGACGCGTAAATACGGGCTGAGTGTATCTTCGGCGACGGTACGCAACGAGCTGGCCGCGCTCGAGGATCTCGGCTATCTGATGCACCTGCACACGTCTGCAGGCCGCATCCCGACCGATGTCGGCTACCGCTATTATGTCGAAAACCTGATGGAGCGCGCGCCATTATCTTCAAACGAGCAACGCACAATCCGGCATCAGTTTTACCAGGTGCGCAGCGAATTCGACCAGTGGATCCAGCTCGCCGGGGCGGTGCTGGCACGCACGACGCAGAATGCCTCGGTGGTGACGCCACCGCGCGCAAACCAGGCACGCTTCAAGCATCTGGAGTTGCTGGCGATCTACGAGATGACGCTGCTACTGGTACTAGTACTCCACGATGGCACGATCCGCCAGCAGACGCTCACGCTTGAAAGTGCGACCTCGCAAGAGGAGTTGAGCCGGACAGCGGCGCGGATCAATGATATCTGCCGCGACGCATCACCGGCGCGGTTGGATGAATTACGCAGTGTGATCATCGCAGGCAGTACGATCGAGGGGCTAATTCTCGATACGATCTCGCGTGCGATGCAGCAGTACGAAGATCAGCTCAACCGTGCGATCCACAGCGATGGGCTGATCGAGGCGTTGAGCCAGCCCGAATTTACCGAAGTCGGGCGGGTACGCCAGATCGTCGAAATTTTGCAGGGTGGCAAGGCGATCGGGCTGCTGATCCCGCGTGCGCTGAGCAGCAGCGGTGTCCAGGTGGTAATCGGCGGCGAGCACAGTGCCAACGAGATGCGCGCGTACAGCGTCGTGCTCTCGCGCTATGGTGTGGATGGCGAAGTCGTCGGCGTGCTGGGTGTTGTCGGGCCGACGCGGCTGGCGTATCCGCGGACGATCTCTGCGGTGCGTTATATTGCGGCAGTGATGAGTGATATGCTTGGTGACCTGTACGGAACGGATGGATCACCCAGAGTGGCAAATGATGAAGACGCAACTGAAAGAGGTATGGTATGAGCGAGGAGCAGCCGACGCCGCAGGCGCACGAGCTGGCTGAGGAGCTGACGACGGTCGAGGCGCTGGCAGAGCGCGTTGTGCAACTAGAGCGTGAATCAGCCGAATGGCGTGATCAATATATGCGCACGCTGGCAGACATGAAAAATCTGCGGCGGCGCACCGACACGGAACGTGCCGAGTTGATCCGGAGTGCGGGGGCCGGGCTGCTGCTCAAGCTACTGCCGGTCGTCGATGATCTCGAGCGTGCGGTGCAGAGCGTGACGGATGATGTGGCCAATACGCCGTGGTATGGTGGCTTTCGGCTCATCCCGCAGAAGCTGGCCAACCTGCTCGAAACTGAAGGCGTGACCGCGATCGCGACCGTCGGCGAGGATTTTGATCCCAACCGCCACGAGGCCGTGATCTATGAGCCAGCCGAAGGTCAGGATGGCAAGGTCACGGGTGAATTACAGCGTGGCTATTTGCTGCGCGAGAAAGTTCTGCGCCCCTCAATGGTGAAAGTGGGTCAGGGGTAAACAATGGCAAAGGTGATTGGCATTGACCTGGGCACGACCAATTCAGTCGTGGCGGTCATGGAGGGTGGCGAGCCGGTGGTGATCGCCAACGCCGAGGGTAGCCGCACCACGCCATCGGTTGTTGGGCTCAACAAAGCGGGCGAGCGGCTCGTCGGCCAGGTTGCCAAGCGCCAGTCGGTGGTCAACCCTGAGCAGACAATCTTCTCGGTCAAACGCTTTATGGGGCGCAAACTGAGCGATCCATCCGTGGCGCGCGATCTCAAACTGGTGCCCTACCGAATGACCTCGGCTGCATCGAACGGCGATGTGCGCGTGCTGTTTGATGGCCGTGAGTATGCGCCGCAAGAGATTGCAGCGATGGTGCTGCAAAAGCTGAAGGCCGATGCCGAGGCATATCTGGGCGAACCTGTGCTTCAGGCCGTGATCACCGTGCCGGCCTATTTTAACGATATCCAGCGCCAGGCCACCAAGGACGCGGGTAAAATCGCCGGTCTTGAGGTACTGCGGATCATCAACGAGCCGACGGCATCAGCGCTGGCCTATGGTCTCGAACGCCAGAGTAGCCAGACGATTGCGGTCTACGATCTTGGCGGTGGCACATTTGATATCTCGGTACTCGAACTTGGTGACGGCGTGTTCGAGGTCAAAGCCACCAACGGTGACACGCACCTCGGCGGCGATGACTTTGACCAGCGGGTGATCAACTGGATGGCCGACGAGTTTCTGCGCGAGGAACGGATCGACTTGCGCAATGATCGTACCGCACTCCAACGCCTGAAAGAGGCGGCCGAGAAGGCTAAAATGGAGCTTTCGACCGTACTCCAGACCGAGATCAGTTTGCCATTTATCAGTGCAGATGCGAGCGGGCCACGCCACCTCAATGTGCTCCTCTCGCGCGCAAAGCTCGAGCAACTGACGGGTGATCTGGTCGAGGCGACGATTAAGCCGATCCGCGATGCGCTGGCCGACGCCGGTCTGCGGCCAAATGATATCGATGAGGTCGTCCTGGTAGGTGGCCAGACGCGTATGCCGTCTGTGCAGGAGGCGGTGCGCAAGTTCTTTGGTCGCGAGCCGCACCGTGGTGTCAACCCGGACGAGGTCGTCGCGATCGGTGCTGCGGTACAGGCGGGTGTGCTCTCGGGCGAGGTCAAGGATGTGTTGCTGCTCGATGTGACGCCGCTGACGCTCGGTATCGAGACGATGGGTGGCGTGATGGCGGCGCTGATCGAGCGCAACACCACAATCCCGACGCGCCGCAGCCAGGTCTTTTCGACGGCAAGCGACAACCAGCAGAGCGTCGAGGTGCATGTCGTCCAGGGCGAACGCGCCGAGGCGCGCTTCAACAAATCGCTCGGCCGTTTTGAGTTGAGCGGTATCCCGGCTGCACCACGCGGTGTGCCGCAGATCGAAGTCACATTTGATATCGATGCCAACGGCATCTTGAACGTCTCAGCAATTGAGCGTGGCACGGGTATCGTGCAGCGAATCTCGGTCACTGCATCGTCAGGCCTCTCACCCGAGGAAGTTGATCGCATGGTACACGATGCCGAACAGTTTGCCGCCGAGGATCAGGTGCGCCGCGAGATTATCCTGGCGCGCAACAGTGCTGATGGGCTGATCTACAGCGCCGAACGGGTGCTGCGCGAGGTAGTGGGCGGCGTGTCTGATGAACTGCGCGCGCGCGTGGGTGCTGCGATGGTGGCGCTGCGCGAGGTACGCGAGGGTGACGATGTGGTCGCGATGCGTGACCAGGCGGCGGCGCTGACCGAATTACTGCGCGAAATGAGCGCGAGTGATATGGGTAACGGTGAAGTAATAGACGCGGCGAGCGTCTGAGATAGAGGCAGGCATGACGACCAAGCGCGATTATTACGAAGTACTCGAAATCCAGCGTGGCGCAACCCCGGAAGAGATCAAGCGCGCCTATCGCAAGCTGGCGCGCCAGTATCACCCGGATGTCAATCGTGCCCCCGATGCCGAGAGCATGTTCAAAGAGGTCAGCGAGGCCTACGAGGTGCTCTCGGACGCAGACAAGCGCGCGATGTATGACCGCTTTGGTCACGGCGGGCCGACGGGCGGCATGAGTGGCGATCCATTCGCTGGTGGTGCCGATCCCTTTGGCAGTATCTTCGAAGCGTTCTTTGGTGGCACCGGTGGCCGTGGCGGCCCGCAGCGTGGCCCACAACGCGGCGCCGACCTACGTTACAACATGTCGATCGCCTTTGAGGAATCGATCTTTGGTACCGAGAAAGAAATCGAGTACCGGCGACTCGAGACATGTCTACCGTGCAAAGGCTCGGGCGCAGAACCGGGGACAGACCCGGTGCGGTGCCCGAAATGTGGCGGTCTGGGCGAAGTACGCCAGCGCTCGCCAATCTTTAATATGGTGACGGTCACCACCTGCGACCAGTGCCGCGGTGGGGGGACGGTCGTCGCCGTCCCGTGCCGCACCTGCCGTGGCGAGGGCCGCCTGCGCAACCCGCGCAAGCTGACGGTGCGCGTGCCAGCCGGTGTCGATAGCTCATCCCAGATCCGCATCACTGCCGAGGGCGAGGCCGGCCCACACGGCGGCCCGTACGGTAATCTGTTTGTCGCGATCGACATCCAGGCACACGCGCTGTTTGTGCGTGAGGGCAACGATATCCTCATGGAATTGCCGCTGAACGTGGCGGAGGCGGCGCTTGGCACCGAGCTCGATGTACCGACGATCGACGGCAGCGAGAAAATTACCATCCCGCCTGGTACACAGACTGGCATTCCGATCCGGCTGAAGACCAAGGGCGTGCCATTTCTGCGCGGTGGTGGCCGGGGTGATCAGGTGATCGTGACGCGGATCACGGTGCCGACGCGCCTGACCGATCAGCAGCGGCGCTTGCTGCAGGAGCTGCAGGCCACACTGGCTCCCGAACCGCTCGGCGGTCAGCACGATGAGGGGTTCTTCAACCGGATCAAGAACGCACTCGGATTGTAAGTGCGCAGAGCCAGATGTCGGGCTGAAGCGATGCTTCGGCCCTACGCACCACAACGTGGGCAACTCCCGTGGCGGCGGTCATATTTGGTTTTATGTTCGTGCTTCTTCAGCCCACGCCGGTTGCGGTAGGCCGTCAGCACACATTCGCAGTGCGGGCATACCAGCACAATTGTGCCTTCGAGATGACTGTAGCGGCGGCGTGCGTCGTGCGTCGGATGGTGCCGCCAGCCAAGGAAAAATGCCGCTGCTCCCGCACGGTGGGTGCAGTCACCAAATGTCATGACGTACTCGACGTCCTCGCAAGATAGGTCACGCTGGGCCAGGCGGCGCTCGGCGTGCCGTGACAAGGTGAGATGGTCGACCATGGTTCACCTCCCTGGTTGTGTATGTGCAGAAGGATAGCACGCAGGTCTGACCAAAACGCTACCAGCTTATCGTCAAATACGTTGCAAATGTGTAAAAGTTTCGTCGACGCCATCAATGGTCACAGACGGCGTATGCTATACTGCCGACAGGCAATGAGCGAACAGGATAGATATGGCTGAGACACTCTACGGGCGCAATGCAGTGCGCGAAGCGCTGCGCGCGGGGCGTCGCCGTTGCCAGCGGTTGCTGGTCTCTGCGGGTGCGCAGGAGACGGGCACGCTGGCCGAGATTATCAAGCTTGCGGAAAAGGCAAATGTGCGTGTCGAGCGCATCGACCGGCGTGAGCTTGATGCGCGGATGCGGGACGCGAATCATCAGGGTGTTGCGCTCGAATGCGGCGATTACCCGTACGTCGAGGTCGAGGATTGCCTGGCGCTTGCAGAAGAGCGCGGCGAGCAGGCGCTGCTGGTGCTACTCGACCATTTGCAGGATCCGCAGAATATTGGCACGTTGCTGCGGACGGCCGAGAACGTCGGCGCGCATGGTGTCATCATGCCCGGTCGCCGCGCCGCCGAGGTGACGCCCGCGGTGGTGAACGCATCGGCGGGGGCTGTGGAGCACCTGCGTGTGGTGGTCGTCACTAATCTGGCGCAAACGATCGAGCAACTCCAGAAGGCCGGGATCTGGGTGGTGGGTCTCGAAGAAGACGACCGTGCCCACGATTATGACGACATGGATCTCGATATGCCACTGGCGCTGGTGGTGGGTGCCGAGGGGCCGGGGCTGGCGCGATTGACACGCGAGCGCTGTGATTTCATGCTGCGTCTGCCGATGCGTGGTGAGGTGGCATCGCTCAACGCTGCCGTGGCCGGTTCGATCATGTTATACCACGCCTGGCGCAGCCGCCGGTCATCGCGCGCGGGGTAGACTATCGCCGCCACCCCTGACCCCTCCCCCACGGGTGGGGCGGGGACGATAGGAGAAGAAACACTCATGACCGATTATGCTGCACGCGCGGA
>JAYUYF010000688.1:0-2840 GCA_043752605.1 Roseiflexaceae bacterium | reverse complement strand
TGGTTGAGCCAATACACCATTCCATACAGCAGACTACGAACATATGTCCCTGCATTGTTGTAGAAATAGACAAGCGGGGAAAGACTCATTGAAAGCGGCGTATTACCGGCGATATGATGCAAAACATCGCGCGCATTCGTCAGCATTTTATGACCAGTCGCGATCATGACCGCTACAGGTTGTTGCGCATCGCGCTCAAGCAATCGCTTCGTCTCAGGTTTTTGCCCGCGGTGGCCTTCGGTAATAGTCAGTAGCTCGGACAAATACGCGGGCTGTAACTCCGGGCGCGTGTACGGTGTTGCGAGGAGTGGCTGATCTGGACGGTTAATAGGCGTCTCATATGTAGGGGTAAAGAGCAGATTGTGCAAATCTTGTACTGCCACCAGAATTTCATCTATTCGGCGCTGGCTTTCACGATCTTCTCGGACTCGCGAATCATCGGTTGGCCAACAGTATTCTTTGTTCCCAACACGGGCAATTGACATGACTGCACGGGCGAAGCTGGACTGTCGATATTCAACGAGTGTTGTTTCCCAGGCAGAGAGCTGGCGCCCGGATTTATTGATTTTCAAGAATGACCGTTCAGCAACTTCGTAGTTGCCTTGAACCCAGAGAATGGGGAAGCCTATTTTGACAGATTTCCAATCGCGCACAAGCTGTGCATACTGCAACTCTGTCTCGGTAAGTTCGCTTTCTGGGTTAGTGCTGGCACGGTACCGACGATCTGCATCTCGATATTCTTGGTACGGTCGTATCCCGGCACGGGTAAGCAGGCGCTGGACTTCGTCCGCCGCCTCTACGCTATTGTCATATAAGCGTTTGTCTTTGTACTCACTGAGCGAGCGACGCTGCCCCCAATCGTTCCGAATCCAGGCTAATACCACAGAAATACGATGGCCTCCATCAAGAACGTACCACTCAGTTTTCGGACTCAGCCAAAGAATGACACTTGGAACCACTCGCCCGTAGAGGAAAGACTCAAGGAGTGAAACACACTCCTCAGGTGACCAAGCGGAAGTTGCTCGCTGGAAATCAGGTTTACGTAGGAGATAGGCGAGCGCACTATCGCCGTCTGTCAGATGCTCGATTTTGAGCCGCTCTTCATCACCAACCCGCGGCTCCTCTGACGTTTCATTGCGGCGGTACAGGAGGTTCTCGCGACGGATGTGATGATCGAGGTACACTTTCAGTTGAGTGCGGGCCATATGGTGCTTGTTCCTTTCGAGTTTATGGGTATTTTGCGGAAGAACGGTGGCATGTTTGAGCAAAACGATGCCGACAAGCAAAGCTCATTCGACAAAGCTCGGTATGTGTGCGCGGCGCGGGCCATCGTTAGCACAGATGTGCAAGTATATGACTGATCGTTAGTGTATACACATGGCAGGACGAAGCCACGAACAGAATAATACTACCATATAGAGTGCGTTCATCAGCGTTGCTCTCCGTAGGCTTCCTGCTGCCCAGCATACATCACTGCTTCCCAACGCCTAACACGACGAACAACAACCAGCCGCCAAAGCGCAACGCCGCGGCGACGACGAGCAGCGTGCTGAGCGCAACGTAGTCGGCGGCGAGCGTGCCGAGCAGCGGCGCCAAAAAGGTGGCGATATACACGCTGGTGTGGTACAAGCCCACCGCCGTGCCGCGTTCGTCGGGCGGGCAGGTGGCGATCAGCACGTCGAACAGCACCAAATCCACGCCCGCGATGGCGATGCCCGCCAATGCTGCCCATAGTGCTAGCAATGGATAGGTGAGCGTTTGCGAAACGAGCAGCGGATACATCGCCGAGCCGAGGCAGGCGACGAGCAACACCAGCCGTTGGCTGCGGCGGCGAGCCAACGTCGCCCACGCGGTGTAGGCCACCAGCAACACGCCGCTGTTCACCGTGCCGATGATGCCAATCTGGGCGTCGGTCGCGCCCACGACTTTGACATAATATAACGGCAACAACGGCCCAGTCAGCATCAGCCCGGCGCGGAACAAAAACTGGCTCGCCACGAATTGGGTGAAGCGGCGATGGGTGCGCAGCAGCACGAGCATGCGGCCCCAGGTGCGATACCAGGGCGCGGTGGCGGCGGGCGGCGGCACGTTTGGGGGCAACCGCAGACTGGTGGAAAACACGAACGACAGCAATCCGCCGCCAAACGAGGCAATGAAAATCACCTGGTAATTCAGCGGCGTGGCGATGCGATCCAGCGTCCAGCCCGCCGCTGCCACCGACAGCGCGGTGGCAATGCCCAGCACCGTCCAGCGGCGGCTCATCAGCGCGATGCGCTGCGTCGGCCCTGCGACGGCGCTCATCACCATCGTGAACGTGACGTTGAGGATCACCTGCGGCAGCGTCGCCAACGCCCAGATCAGCACCACCAGGTTTGGGATCGCGCTGCGTGCCACGAAAAAGGGCATGATGCCGATGAGCGCATACGACGATAACACCCACAACCGCGAACGCGCATACTACGCCACCAAGTTGCGCTGACGGCCCAGAAATTGGCCCAGCGGGATTGCACACAACGCGCCCACGAGTGCCGGCATCGCGGTCAGCAGGCCGACCTGGACATTCGACGCGCCCAGGCGCACCAAAAACACCGACAAAAAGGTGGCGATCCCGCTCACCAAGCCCACGCCGATGCCGTCAACCATCACATTACGGGCATTGCGCTCGTACAGTGAGGTGGGCGGGGCCAATAGTTTTTGCAAACGCCACATAGCGGCGGATTGTACCAGGGTTGGGGCAGCTGGCCCAGGACATGGGGAACCCATCCCGCCTGGTCATCACGATGACCACCATTGCCCGCTGCCTCGCGAAAGGCTGCCGCATGAACCGGCGCAAGCAGCAG
>JAYUYF010000687.1:0-2849 GCA_043752605.1 Roseiflexaceae bacterium | reverse complement strand
CTAACAAAGGAGCTTATCATGTTAGACAAAGCCCGTGCCCTCGAGAGCGAGATCATTCGGCTCCGCCGCGAGATCCACGCGCATCCCGAGCTGGCATTTCAGGAAGTTCGCACCGCGCAACTGGTGGCCGATACGCTGCGCGAAATTGGCGGTGTCGAGATTCGTACCGGTGTCGGCATCACCGGCGTGGTCGGTGAAATCGGCAATGGCGATGGGCCAGTGATCGGCATTCGCGCCGACATGGACGCGCTGCCGATTATCGAGAATGTCGATGTCTCGTTCGCTTCCCAGTCGGCTGGTACGATGCACGCCTGTGGTCACGATGCGCACACCGCGATCCTGCTGGGTGTCGCGCATTTGCTTAAGGCCGAATTTGCGAGCGGCGAGCTGCGTGGCAAGGTACGCTTCTTGTTTCAACCCGCTGAGGAGAGTACTGGCGGCAAGCATCAGAGCGGCGCACCGATGATGATCGATGATGGCGCGCTCGACGGCGTCGATCATACGATCGCGCTGCACGTCGATTCGACCACACCCACAGGTACGATCAAGCTGCGTAGCGGCCGCAGCACCGCCGCCGTCGATAGCTTCAAAGGCTGGATCACCGGCACCGGCGGCCACGGTGCGTATCCGCATCAGGGTACCGATCCGCTCTGGATGCTGATCCCGGTGATGTCGACACTGCACGGTATCGTCGCGCGCCGGATCGACCCGCTTCACCCGGCGGTGATGAGCCTGGGTGTCGTGCGCGGTGGCACGGTCTCGAATGTCATTCCGGCTGAGGTGTATCTGGAAGGAACGCTGCGCAGCTTCGACCCTGATGTCCGCGAGCAGCTGATCAATGAAGTCGAGCGAGCACTGGCGGTCTCACGGGCGCTGGGCGGCGATTACCGGATCGATGTCGAGCGCGGCTACCCCTCGGGCTACAATGATGAGACGGTAACGGGCTGGATGAATAATGTCATCACCGATCTGGTGGGGGCGCAGGCGATCGATACCAACGCTGGTGGTATGGGGGCCGAGGATTTCTCGTACATGACGCAGCGCGCACCGGGCGCGATGTTTATGCTCGGTGCCGCCACCAACGATGGCGTCTACCGTACACACCACACGCCGATCTTTGACCTCGACGAGAGCTCGTTTGCGCTGGGCGCGGCGGTGCTGGCCGAGACCGCACGGCGGTATCTCAAGGGTGATCTGCGGTAGGTGGCGGCGCAGGCGGCACGGCGCGGGCGGGATGTACGGCGCGGGCGGCACGGCGCGGCGCGGGCGGGATGTACGGCGCGGCGCGGGCGGGATGTACGGCACGGCGCGGGCGGTAGGGACGCAGCATGCTGCGTCCCTACCCCGCACGATCTCGCGGGTGATGACCAGCTTCTGGATCTCGCTGGTACCCTCATAGATCTCGGTGATCTTGGCATCGCGGAAATACCGTTCCACCGGGTACTCCTTCGAGTAGCCATTCGACCCAAAGACCTGGATCGCCTTGGTCGTCACCCACATCGCGGTCTCGGAGGCGAACAGCTTGGCCATCGCTGCGGCGGCAATGTACTCCTGGCCGCTCCCTTTGCGCCAGGCGGCCTCGTATGTCAGCAGCCGGGCGGCCTTGATACGGGTGGCCATCTCGGCGAGTGTAAAGCCGACGGCCTGGAACTCGACGATCGGTTGACCAAACTGTTCGCGGATCTTGGCGTAGGCCAGCGCCGCTTCGTAGGCACCCTGCGCGATGCCAAGCGCCTGCGCCGCGATCCCGATCCGCCCGGCGGTCAGGATCGTCATCGCGATTTTGAACCCCTGACCCTCCTCACCCAGCCGCCGCACCAGCGGCAGGCGGTAATCGTCGTAGCGCATCTGGCAGGAGTGCGCGCTGCGAATACCAAGTTTATTCTCGACCTTGATCACCTCGCAACCGGGCGCGTGGGTATCGACGAGAAACGCCGTGATGCCCTTATTGCCTTTGCCGGGGTCGGTCATCGCCATGAGCACAATTGTATCGGCGTGGTCGCCGTTCGTCACCCAGTTCTTTACCCCATTGATCACATAGCTGTCGCCATCGCGCACGGCACTGGTCTTTTGCGCGGCGGCATCGCTGCCCGCACCCGGCTCTGAGAGTGAGAAGGCACCCAGCGCCTGGCCGCTCGCAAGCGGAGTGAGCAACTCTCGTTTGTGCGCTTCAGTGCCAAATGTTTCGAGCCCGTAACACACCAGCGAATTGTTGACCGACGCGATCACGCCGAGCGAGGCATCGACACGGCTCAACTCCTCAATCGCGATCGCATAGGAGATATCATCCATGCCTGCGCCGCCGTAGTCCTCGTGGATCGCCACACCCATGAGACCCAGGCGGCCCATCTCGGCCACCAGATCGGTCGGCCATGCCATCGCCTCATCGCGCGCGCTGGCGGTGGGAGCCGCCTTCTGCTCGGCAAATGCGCGCACGGTCTGGCGGAGCAACTCGTGATCTTCGCTGGGGGCAAAATGCATAGTGGTTGCTCCTGGTTGGGATCAATTAATGCGTCGGAGCCGTAGGAACGCCATACGCACAAAGTAGGGACGCGGTAGGGACGCAGCATGCTGCGTCCCTACGACCGCGTCCCTACGACCGCGTCTCTACCTGTGTACGAAACCACAATCTCCCGGTGGTGTTGCTAGACATGCGCCTCACCGTGGGCATCGGCGCGGCCGTGGTCTGCTGCGGTATGGCTCCCGTGGCCGTGGCCACCACGCTGCTGCGCCTCGAGCAACGCCAGCCGGGCATCGGTCGTCGGCAGCAGTGGGCGGCTCGCAAGATTGCCCAGATAAAACGAGAGCCAGATCCCACCGACAGCCACCGGCGCGACAAAATCGAGCCA
>JAYUYF010000686.1:0-2849 GCA_043752605.1 Roseiflexaceae bacterium | reverse complement strand
GCGCGACCAGTGGCCGTGGATCGCGCTGCTGTTCGGGGTATGGTGGGTGTGGCTCGAGCTGAGCGTGATGTACGATCTGCGGCGGGCGGTGCGCGCCTGGCGGACGGTACGCCGTGTTGTCGCTGGTGTGTTGATCAATTTCATCGCCTACCTCCTGTTGTTCTTCGTCACCTCGCGCACCGCTGTCACCGGTGGTTTACCCGATCTGCTCGGCAACTACGACAGCAGCCCGCCACTGCGCTTTGCGCCCGTGGTGGCGATCCTGGTCTCGGGTGGGCTGCTCCTCGCGCTGCGGCTGGCCTACATCGCGGTGCTCGCCGGGCCGCATATGCGCCGCCGCGTGCTGATCCTGGGTGCAGGTGCTGCCGGGCAGATGATTTGCCGCACGCTGCACAAAAACACCGGGCGCTATTTTACGGTCGTCGGCTTTGTCGATGATCGGCTGGACGCACAGGCGAGTACGCGTGCGCCCGTGCTGGGCACGCACGCTGAACTGGCACAGATTGTGTTTGACAATCGCGTGGACGAACTGGTGCTGGCCACGCGCGCCGAGGTCGATGGCGAGCTGTTTCAGGCGATGATGGATTGCTACGCGCACGGCGTAACGATCACCCCGATGCCGCTGCTGTACGAACAGATCACGGGCCGAATTGCGGTGGAGCACGCGGCCGACCAGTGGTACGTCGCACTGCCGTTTCAGCCGCAGGAGACGCGCGCGGCGCAGGCGTTGCTCAAACGCATGCTCGATCTTGTCCTTGGGCTGCTGATGACGGGCGGCATGGCGCTGCTGTTGCCGCTGATCGCGCTGGCGATCCGGCTCGATAGCCGTGGGCCGGTACTCTATACCCAGCCGCGTCTTGGCCGCCACGGGCGGGTGTTTACGGTTTACAAGTTCCGCTCGATGGTGGCCGATGCTGAGGCGCTGAGCGGCCCGCGCTGGGCCACGCGCGACGATCCGCGCATTACGCGCGTCGGGCTGTTGCTGCGCAAGACGCGCATCGATGAGTGGCCACAGATCTGGAATGTGCTGCGCGGCGAGATGAGCCTGGTCGGGCCGCGCCCCGAACGCCCCGAGCTGGTGGGCGAGTTGCAGGCGCAGATCCCGTTCTACCGCACACGGCTGGCGGTGCTGCCCGGCCTGACGGGCTGGGCGCAGGTCAATCTTGGCTACAGCGATTCGATCGATGGCACGCTGGCCAAGTTGCAATACGATCTCTATTACATCAAACATCAATCGCTGCTGTTTGACCTGAGCATCCTGCTGCGCACGGTCATGGTGGTGCTGCGCATGCAGGGCCGGTGAGCCGCGCCGCCCCGCTCCTGGCGCTGCTGGCCGCATTCCTCGGGTTGCTGGCCGGGCTGACGCAGGCATCTACCACGCTGACACTGCGCGCAGCTGACCCACAGGCCGCCACGTACCTCAGCGAGTTTCGCGATGTCGAGCAGAATGCGACCGATGTCTTCCGCTGGTCGTTGCGGCGCGGCGCACTCCAGTTGCACGGCTTTGGCGGCCAGCCCCTGATACTCGACGCGCGCCTCACCGCGCCGCGCCCGGGCGATGCCGATCCAGCGCGCCTCACGCTCGAACGCAGCGATGCCGCACCACTCCCGGCCTTTCGCATCGGCGGCGACTGGCGGCGCTACCAGGTTTTGCTGCCGGCAGGGGGCGAACGCGTCCGCCTCCGCATCCCAACCTACGATGCCGAGCAAAGCGGGCGCGGCCTGGGAATTGCGCTGACGGAACTGCGTGTACGGCCGCTGACAAACAACCAGCTACTGGCGGCGGCGCAGATCCTTGGCCCGGCGCGGATCGGCCTGCTGGCGGCGCTGGCGCTGGCGCTCGGACTGCTCGCAATCCGTCGCTCCTCTCACCGTGTGGCAGAGGGGCCGAGGGTGCGGGGGGGCGCTCCCCATGGAGATGGGGCGTGGCGGGAGGTGCGGGGTGGCGAGCCAGAGGCCGCCGGTGCAACGGCGCAGCAGGCGGCCGGTGCAACGGCGCAGCAGGCTGCGTCTGAAATTCGGTCGTGGCGATCATCGCCCGGAACGCCGTGGGCGGGCGGTGCGCGGGCGCAGCATGCTGCGCCCCTACTCGCCCTGCTGCTCGCCGCTGGCTCTGGCTGGCTGCTGGGCACAAACCCGCTGCCTGCTGCCGCACTGTTGCACGGCTTTGGGTTGCTGTACACTGCCATCGGTGCCAGTGCATTGCTCGTGCTGGTAGCACTGCCCGCGCTACGCCCGGCACTGGCGCGCGCCCACACCGGATTGCAACGCGATGCGGTGGTGCTGGGCGTGGTGGTGCTGGCGGCGCTGGCGCAGGGGCTGGTGTACCTGCTGCTCCTGCCACCGTGGCAACATTATGACGAGCCAGCCCATTTTGAGTATGCGTGGATGCTGGCGTTTCGCACGCTGCAACCGACGCCAGCGAGCATCGACCCGATTGTCGCGCAGTATGGTGGTCTCGGGCGCGCACTGAGCCACCCGCCGGCCTACCATCTGCTGGTGGCGCTGGCGTTGCGGCCGTTTGGTGCGCTCGCCCCACTCCAGCAGCTCCCGATCGCGCGCGCGGTGTCGCTCGTACTGTTTGTGCTCACGGCGGCGGTGGCGGTGCGGCTATTGCGGCTGCTGACGCGCCCGGGCGACCCGTTGCGCTGGGCGGTGCCGCTGGGCGTTGTGCTACTGCCGCCGTTCGCCGATCTCATGACCGGCGTCAACAACGATGCGGGTGCGATCGCCGCGTTCTCGGTGTTTCTGCTGCTGGCCGCACGGCTACTGATCCACGGCCGCATGTGGCGGCGCACGCTGGCGTTGGTGCTGGCGGCGTTGATGTGCCTGGCGATCAAGAATACTGT
>JAYUYF010000685.1:0-7130 GCA_043752605.1 Roseiflexaceae bacterium | reverse complement strand
ACTGGTTGTGCTGAAAACACGCTCGGCTAAGGAACAGCTATGAGCCGTCGCCAAAAAGAGCCGCTACGAGCGCTCACACCAGATGAAACGCAGTGGTTGGAGCGCGTCAGCCGGTCGCAAACTGACCCTGCCAGTCATGTTGCTCGTGCCAAGAGTCTGCTTGCTGTGGCAGCAAACGCGAGTTTCACAAAAGCCGCCCAAGCGGCTGGGCGCCGTTCAGGTGACGCCGTTGCCGATCTGGTTGCTCGTTTCAATTGCGAAGGCATACAGGCAGTTGTGCCGCGCCACGGCGGAGGTCAAAAGCCCAAATATGGTTCTGCGCAACGCCAATGTATCCTCGAACACGCGCAGCAGCAGCCCGACCGTGAGGCGGACGGCACCGCCACTTGGTCACTTTCAACCTTGTGCCACAGCTTGAGAACGGCTCCTGATGCATTGCCTACGCGCAGTACTGGCACAATCCACTCGGTGCTGCACGAGGCTGGCTACACATGGCAACGATCGCGTTCGTGGTGTAAGACTGGTGTATCATTGCGACGACGGAAAAGTGGTGTGGTTGAGGTTGTTGCCCCCGATGCTGCGGCAAAAAAAGCTTCATTGAGCAAGCCTATCAGCTTTCTTCGGAGACAGGCATCGCGGTATGGTGTCAAGACGAAGCTGGACCTTACCGCACAGCTCCGTATCACGGGCAAAATTGGCAAAAGCAGGGCCAACCGCAGCCGCAAGGACACGAGTACTTGCCTGACGGCACTGCCAAACTGTTGACCCTGTTTCACCCAAACACTGGACAGGTGATCGTCAAAGGTGTGACGAGCAGCAACAACACCGTGCTACACGGATGGCTGAAGGCTGAACTCCTGGCGATTTTGGCGACACTCCCAAGCCAAGATATGACGCCAAGTGTCGGCAACCGAGCAGCGTGGGAGCAATGGCAGGAGGGGCTGACGATTCGACCAACGCTCCTTTCAGAACCACCGCCACTACGCATGGTGTTGGTATGGGACAATTTGGCAGGACACAAAACACCTTCGATGGTGCTGTGGTTGTTTCGCCACGGAATTATGCCGCTCTATACACCACTGTCTGGGTCATGGCTGAATATGGCAGAGTCGATCCAGCGCATTTTGAAACGTCGTGGATTGAACGGGCAGCATCCGAACACGCCAAGCGAGATACTAGCGTGGCGAGAGGCAACAGCTCGCGGCTGGAATGGCAATCCAACGCCATTCATCTGGGGTGGCAAGCGCGTAGTACGTCGGCAACGCGCCCGTGAGCGGCGGCACCGACAAGGCGGTTCCGGTGCTTGCACGCGCCGCCCGATCCGCCGCAAGACGACGATTGAAGAATGGCGATGTGCAACCTAAACGACCCACTAGAGCACTAATCAGATAGGTTGAACCTGACGAGCAATTGCGCTCCCCGCTCCCATTTTGGGAGCGGGGTCGGGGGTGCGGGCGGTTCAAGCAGGAGAGCATCGAGACCGCGTTCGCGGTGCGCAAGGGTAGCGCGCCTATGCGCTGTTCGCAGCGGCAACGAGCGCACCCGATGTGACTGAACGCGAGCGCTAGGATGGTGATATTTTCGCGAGTCATCCAGGCCAGAAATAACCTGGCCTGGATTATTTTATTCGCGAAATGTAGCTTCTATCCGTTTTCCGGATTGGTTTGGATGGAAAAGGGATTGGTCGGGTGCAGAAAAATCCGCGAGTGCAGCAGGACGGGCAGAAATACTGGTGCGACAGTGGCCAGCTCGTGTGCAGCATAAATCTCGTTTCTGGAGGTAAGGAGCGAGATCGCCAGTTATGCGCGGATCGGCGCATCGCCACAACCGCGATCTGCGTACGAACAGAAGACACAACAATCCCCAGGTTTGGGAGAGAGGCGTACGTCGCACGCGACGCAGTGGTAGCGCACGATTCATGTGTCGGGTGGAATCCTGACCAGCTGGTCAGTCGTGCAGACCGGGCACGTCAATACTGCATACGGTGCATCCGTCATACACGCACCGGGGTATCTATGATCATAGGCTGCAAGCTGCGAGTCGCAACCAGTGCTATTGTCAGAAGCACGGCGACGAACACATACGCATCCGCAAAGCCACCGCGCACCTCAGCGATCGTCGCAATGACTGCCGCCGCCAGCAACACGCCGATACTGGTTGCCATGTTCACCAATCCTTGCGCGGTGCCGCGCAGTTGCACGGGTGCCGCATCGATCGCCAGGGTGCGCAACGCGCCGCCAACGGCGATCCCGACGCCCACGCCGAAGGTCGCTTGCATCGCTGGTAGTGCCGGGCCGACGATCGCGGTGTCGAGCGCTGCCATGAACACACCAAGAAACAGCACCAGCACAAGCTGTCGTGGTGGCGCTGATGTCGTACCTGCTTCGGCGGTTGTCATGCGTGTCCTCGCTACGGTCGCGGTGGTGCCTGCCCGATCGCTGCCGCGAGCGCCGCGCCAAATGTGGCCGACACTGGATACTCGGCGACCATATGGTCGGGTCGGTGTGCATTGTACACTGTCACGCTACCGCGCTGGGAGCTGACGATGAGCACGACACGGTACGGTTGCCCACCGACGGAGAACACCAGATGGATCGACGCGGGCGCGGCGACGCCGGGCGGCGGTGCATGATCGGGCGCGCCCACCACCGCGAGTATCGTCTGGATGCGTGCGGGGTCGGTGATCGTCTGTGTCACCCGTCCGCTCACGAGCACCGCGATCTGCCGCGTCTGACCGAGCGCCTGCACAACCACGTAGCCGGGCAACGTCGGTGGGCTCGGCAGCGCGCTGCGCGATTTTGGCATGCCGCCCCCGCACCGTCGTTGCGGAAGGTGCCGCTGCTGCGGTTCAGGCTACGCGTCCAGCTCCCAATTTTGTATTGCCCGCGCTCGATGGAACAACGGTACAACTCAGTGATTACCAGGGTAAGGTCGTACTGCTCAACATGTGGGCCACCTGGTGCCCGCCGTGCGTGCGCGAGACACCGCGTCTCGTCCGGCTCTCGCAACAGTTTGCCGACCGTGGACTGGTGGTCATCGGTGTGAATACGTTGTTTCAGGACGAGCGCAGCAAGGTCGAAACATTCGTACGCGACCAGCAAATCCCGTACCCGATTGCACTCGACACCGATGGCGCATTTGCGCAGCAGTATGTCGGGCGGCTGATGCCGACAAGCTACCTGATCGACCAGCAGGGCCGGATCGTTGCCACCGTCGTCGGCGAGGTTGATGAGCGGCAGCTCGAAGAGCAAATCGCCGCACTCCTTGTACCGTAGCGGTGCTACAATCGGCGCGAAGCCAATACACGCCTGTTGATGTCGAGGACCTGATGAACCAGCCGTTGTTACCGATCGTGTGTACCCTCCAGCCCGCTGCATTCGCTCAGCGGCGTACCGATCTGCTCGACCGCGTCCGGGCGCATGTGCGCGAGCAACGGGTGCTCGACGATGGCGTTGCGTTACGGTTTGATGGCGATCCAGCGCACCGTGAAGATCTCTTGGAGGTTGTGCGGCTGGAACGCCAGTGTTGCGCATTTCTCACAATCCGCCTGACTGTCAGTCCGGCTGGTGGCCCACTGTGGCTTGAGTTGACCGGGCCACCGGGAACGGCGTCATGTATCCGTGACGAAATGGGTCTCGCGACGTAGCATGAATCGCTGCGTTACCCCACCGGCGCTGACGCTGGCGCATCTGGCGCATCCGCAGGTGGCGGCGCTGTGATGGGATTACTAGCGGGCGGTGGGGCGGCTACCGGGTCGGGCGTCGGCACTGGCGCGAGTCGGCCACCAGCGTACGCCCACCCAGCACCGCGCCAATGCAGGCGACAATCACGAGCGTGATCAGCACAAACCCGGTGCGATGGGGGCGCGGGTGGCGGCGGGGGCGTTCGTCGGTCTCGGGTAGCTGATAGCGTGTCTGCTTGCGTGTCATCTTGTGTTCTTCTGTGGCGCAGGCGCGCCCGTCATATCACGTTGCGCACGCAGTGTACCGATGGATGCCTAACCTGGCAATTCGCCTTCGTATGCACGTAGTAGTGGCAGCTGGATGCGGTAAATACCACATGTGTGTGGCAAATCGCGCATCCGTCGGCGTGGCTAGCGCATCGGTCGAAATCCGAGCAGGAGCAGGAAGCCGATCAGGATCGGCTGGTGGAGCAGGTAGATCGCCAGCGAATGCCGACCGAGCCAGCGCAACGGGTGCAGCGCCGCAGGAGCCGGGCTGCGCGGCTGCCGCGCCAGCCAGCGACCGACGACGATGCCCAGCGTCGCCGCACGCCGCCATGCAGTGAGCCTGCATGGCGGCAGCATCCCGCGATGCCGTGTCCTCGTGCTGGCAGTGGCTTACGTGGCTGGAACCGGACGCCCACCGCTCGTTGGCTGCGGCGGGCCGCCCAGTTCGCCTTCGACGGTGCGCAGCAGCACCGCGTTCACCGCGACGATGATCGACGAGAGCGACATCAAGAGCGCCGCCCACTCCGGCCGCAGCGCGATACCAAAGCTTGGATAGAGTACGCCCGCTGCCACCGGAATGGCCAGTACGTTGTAGATCGCCGCCCAGAACAGGTTCTGCTTCATCTTACGCACGGTGGCCCGCGAGATCGTGATCGCGCGCAGAATGTCACGCGGGTCGCTCTTCATCAGCACCACGTTGGCGGTCTCGATCGCCACGTCGGTGCCCGCGCCGATGGCGATGCCGATATCGGCCTGTGCCAGCGCTGGTGCGTCGTTCACCCCGTCCCCCACCATCGCGACCCGCTTGCCCTCGGTCTGCAAGGTCTTGACGTGCGCGGCCTTATCGGCGGGCAGCACCTCGGCAAAGAACCGTGCGATGCCAAGATGCTTCGCAACCGCCTCGGCTGTGCGTGCGTTGTCGCCCGTGATCATCACCGGTTCAACGCCCTGCGCGACCAGTTCGCGGATCGTCTCGGCTGCCGTCGGCTTGATCGTATCGGCGACGGCGACGAGCCCGGCGGTCTGCCCATCCACCGCAACATACATCGGGGTCTTGCCGCCCGTAGCCAGCTCGGCGGCGCGAGCCTCCAACGCCGTCGTGTCAACGTCGTGATCGCGCATCAGCTTCACGTTGCCAATCAGCAGCTTGCGCCCGTCGATGGTGGCCGCGATGCCGTGACCGGCGATCGAGTCGAACTGCGACGCTTCGGTCAGCGCAAGGCCACGCGCACGCGCCCCAATCACGATTGCCTCGGCGAGCGGGTGCTCCGAACCGCGCTCGGCGCTCGCCACCAGCCGCAGCAGCTCCGGTTCGGCGATCTTCCCATGCGTCACCACGTCGGTCAGCGCGGGTTTCCCTTCGGTCAGCGTGCCGGTTTTGTCGAGCACGATCGCGGTAATGGTGGAGATGCCCTCCAGGGTGGCGGCGTCTTTGATCAGGATGTTGTGGCGGGCGGCAATCCCCGTGCCCACCGCGACGGCCGTCGGCGTGGCCAGCCCCAGCGCATCCGGGCAGGCGATTACTACCGCCGAGATTGCAAACGTCAGCGCCAGGGCAATTGGCGCGCCGATCACGAAGTACCAGACGATGAAGGTCAACAATCCGGCACCCACGGCGAGGATGACGAGGTACTGGGCAGCCTGGTCGGCCAGGCGCTGGCCGGGAGCCTTCGAGCTTTGCGCCCGTTGCACCAGATCGACGATCTGCGCCAGCGTGGTGTCGGCACCCACTTTGGTGGCGCGAAAGCGCACGCTGCCGCTGCGGTTGATCGCGCCTGCGATCACACCGTCACCGGGCCGCTTCGTCACCGGGAGGCTCTCGCCCGTCACCAGTGCCTCGTCGATGCTGGTCTCGCCGTCGGTCACCTCGCCATCGACCGGCACCTTGTCGCCCGGTTTGAGGATGACCGTATCGCCGACGAGCACCGCGCTACTCAGGATGGTGACTTCCTGGCCGTCGCGCAGCACCGTGGCCTGGGGCGGCACGAGGTCGAAGAGGGCACGCAACGACTCCGAGGTGCCGCGGCGCGCACGCATTTCCATCCAGTGGCCGAACAGCACGAAGGTGACAAGCATCGCCGCAGCCTCGAAGAAGGTCTCCTGGCCCAGGGCCATCAGGATGAGACTGCCGCCATAGGCGGCGAGTACGCCGGTAGCGACCAGCACGCTCATATTCAGCGCCCGGCGGCGCAGCGAGTGGTAGGCACCGCCGATAAACATCCAGCCACAGTAGAAAATCACGGGCGTCGTCAGGCCGAGCATGATCAGATCCATGCTCAGCCCGAAGGTCGGCAGCGAGAGCCCGAAGATATTCATGCCCATCGGCGAGTACAGCACGGTCGGGATAGTGAGCACAAGCGCAATAAAGAACTTATTCCGCATATCACGCTCCATCGCCGCCGCCATCGACGGGTCAGACATGTCGTGGTTCATCGCGCTGTGGTCCACCGGAGCACCAGCGGGAGGTGGCTCAATCGCGCCGCCGTGTGCGCCGTGGTCCATTGCCGGTGCATCGTGGGCTGCGTGCGGCGCGTACGCGCGCGTGGCGGGCAACTCGTACTGCATGCGGTCGTGGCGCGTGCCCATCGTGATCGGCTGCACGTCCACGCCGTGGCGCAGGTTGCGCAGGCGCGCCTGGGCTGTGCCGTCTGCTGCGTGGTCGTGCTGGCCGTCGGTGGGCCTGGTGCGGTTCGCTGGTTCGCATGGGCAGCCGGTCGACTCGATCAGGCTACGGATGGCCGCTGCATCGATATGGTCAGCGCGATACGTGACGTGAACAATGCTGGCGGCCCAGTCGAGCTGCACTTGGAGAATATGCGGCGATACACGCAACGCGAGTTCGACCGTTTCCGCACACCCGAGGCAATGTAATCCCGTGAGGCTGAACGCTTCGCGTTGTGGCAATGTTTGCTGCTGTTGTGTCATAATTCGTCCTTCGTGCGCAAGCTGTACGTAACGTGCGCTCGCTTCTGAGTATAGCGTGTTGGCCACGTGGCTGGCTCTGCCGTGTAGCTAATGCTGAATAGGCCAGATGGCGCATACTGGCAACTGCTGAGCGCGATTGACGTGTCGGCAATCTCTCGCTACACTTGTGCTATCGAGCAAAGGATGGATACGCATGCGCACTGATGATACCCCTGGAATGGAACGACTTGACCCGGTATGCCTGATGGATGTGGAT
>JAYUYF010000684.1:0-2854 GCA_043752605.1 Roseiflexaceae bacterium | reverse complement strand
GCCAGGCGATGCAGCGGCGCAAGGTCGTGCCGCAGCCCGTGGCGCAGATGGCGGGCGCGGTTACGTGGTCATCTGAGAGCTTTGCACGCCGGATTGTGGTTAATCTTTCGACACAGCAGCTTGTGGCGTATGAAGGCGATCTGCCGGTGTACCGCGCGCCGGTAGCGACGGGACGCGACGGCTTTAACACGCCGACGGGCAATTTTGCGATTTACAGTAAGCTGCCGATCCAGACCATGGCGGGCGAGGCGCAGGGCGAGGTCTGGAACGTGCCCGATATTCCGTGGGTGCAGTACGTGGTGGGCGATGTGGCGCTCCACGGCACCTACTGGCACGATGCCTGGGGCACGGGCGCGCGTATGTCGCACGGCTGTATTAATCTAAATATCGATGATGCGCAGTGGTTGTACGAATGGGCCGATCTGGGGACGCAGGTGGATGTCTCATACTGATGGAGAATTGAGACGGTATTCTCCAGTAGCGGCACGATGATTGCAGAAACGCCACCGTAGTCGAGAGAAGACATACGGAGGTAAGCAATGGCAAGTTCGAAAGGTTCGGAGCAGATCGCGGCGTGGCCCGAGGAGGCGCGCGAGGCTGCACAACTGGTGATCGACACGTATGGTGAGCCAAATGAGTCGACCGAGACGTTGTTGATCTGGCACAAGCCCGGCCCGTGGAAGCGGCTTGTGGCGTCGAAGGCCTTTTATCAGCACGATTTCCCGGCACCGCACATCGATGCGGTCGAATCGGTGATCGACTATTTTGTGCCGGTCGAGAAGTATAGCGCGCTCGCCGAATTTGACGGCAGCGTGATCGTCGAGCGCACCAGCGGCGAAGTTTCAGCGCGCTGTCACGACGAGCAGGCCAATCTTCTTGCACTCAACCTGATGCACGATATCGTGACGGGTGCGAAGACTGCGCAGGAAGCGCGGACGTATTACGCCAAGGAATTTGCGGATTATCGCCGCAAGAAGCCGACGCCATACATGGAAAAGTTGCATTTCACACCGATGGCGCGCGATGCTGCTGACCCAGATACGCGGGTGCTTTCAGACGAGGATCTGGCGCGCGCAAAGGCAGAAGGCGCTTCACAGTCCAGCAATTGAAACTAGCGGATTGAAAGTTGAAAGTTGAACTCGATTCGTCAATGGCGCATCGAGCTCAATTTTCCATTCTCAATCCGCCATTTTCACTTATAAAATGCGGGCGAGTGTTTTTTTGAACGGCAGCTTGAGCCCCAGCAAGCGTCTGCGTTCAGGCTCGGCCAGGCCACCGAGCAGCTTGAGCGCGACCAGATAGCCAATGCTCCCCACGATTGCAAACAGGATCAGGCTGAGCGCGGCGGCGATTTTGCCCGTCGTATCGGCGGCATCGCCGGGCAGCGGCCAGAACGTGATCTTGAGCGCGAGCGGTGCCATGCCGAGCAGCGCGGCGGCGGTGCAACGACCAATGAAGTGCCATGGTACCGTGAGGCCAAACAGCCGATGTACGGCGCGGACGGTGAGCAGCCGGGCCGCCACGCGCGCCACGCCCACCGCAAATGCCGCACCCAGTGTGCCAGCCCAGGGCAGTAGCACAATCAGTAGCGGCACGCTCGCCATTGCTGCCAGCCGCGCCACCAGTACGGGGCGGTAGCGCTCCTCTACCATCAGCAGGTTGTGTGGCACGCTCAACAGCGATTCGGCGAACGTAAAGAAGACAAACACCGCGATCAGTGCCACGGTCTCGTGGTATTGCGGGTAGAGCAACTCGAGCATGCGCGGCGCGAGCAGCACCAGGCCGACACCCGCCGGGATCAGCAGCAGCGCAAAGATGCGCGTCATCCCCTGGTAGGCTTCAGCGCGTGCTGCCGGATCATTGCGGCCCTTGATGCGTGCCAGCAATGGCGTGAGTACGCCGCTGAAGGGCATGTACGCGTAACCCAGGTAATCTTTGGCAAATTTGTAGGCAAATGCGACCAGTGCCACCGTTGTGAGGGGGGCGCCCAGCCCGTAGAGCACAAATGTCACAAACTGGATATCGTAGAACCAGGTCGTGATCTGGATCACATATGTCACCGCGGCAAAGCGCGTGAAACGACCGGCGAATGTCGCATCGGGCGCGGCGGTACCGCTGGCGGGCGCGAGCGCGCGACCAGCCTGGAGCGCTTGGCGTGCGGCGAGCAATACCGCAATCACCGGTGTAATCGCCATACCGAGCAGTACGCCACTAAGCCGCCAACCCGCCAGCAGCGCCGCGATGATCAGCAGCGGCTGGAGCAGCGTGACAACGATCGTGATCACGTTCCACGCGCGCTGTTTGAAATACGCAGTAAGAAATTGCATGGCGATATCGTACAGCGCGCCAAACACCACCAGCGCCGCCACTGCCAGCAAAAAGAGCTCACCGCGTTCGGCAATCAATCGCACCAGTTGTACCTGTTGCTCCACAGCTGTGGTGGCGCGCCCCTGTGCATCAGCCGATGCGTTTTGTTGCTGGAGCAGCACCACCTGGGCGCTGCGATCGACGAGCGTGCGCTGCTCGTTTGCCAGAACCGAATTCACGAGCGGCCCGCGCAGCAGCAGCAATAGCAGGGTGCAGAGCAGCACGATCGCGAGCTTGACGCCGACGATCTGGCGCATGAAGCGTGCGACCGCCGCCCGGCCCCCGCGCCGCTCGACCTCGGGCACAAAACGTGGCAGGCTGCGCTCGATGCCGGGATCGGCGTACAGCCCGATTGTGGCCGCCAGCCCGCTCAGGAGCGCCAGCACACCATATTCGCCGGGGGTCAGGACGTTAAACAGCAGCACGCCTGCTGCTAGCCCGGCGATGAGGCGTGCGGGGAAGAGCAGCGTGTTCCAGGCCGCCGCGC
>JAYUYF010000683.1:0-2860 GCA_043752605.1 Roseiflexaceae bacterium | reverse complement strand
ATCTTGATGGAAGTTCGCGACCAGTTACGGAACGAACACGCATAAAGCCGGTGCCAGCAGGCTGGTGCCAACAATACAATGCAGTTGCGCAGCATCGCAGCAGCCCAACACCGCCATGCAATCAACGCCCTCTGTCGGGGCGATTTTGTGAACTGATGGCGTATCAAGCCTTTCCCGTTCAACCGTGTTTGTGCCAGCGCACTCGCGGCGGCTGAAGACTGAATCGTTCGGCCGTCAGCCCGCCTATGCTTGTACTGTACCAAACCCAATCATACCAGCACGCCGGAGCATCTGATGCATCCCACACAAGACATCAATCGCTACCTTTTTCACGCATTTGGCTTCGATATCGACCGTGAAGGATATCCCGTCGATGCTGCATGCGTTACTGATATCTGGCCGTTTGCGCTTCAGTATGTCGGAACAATCAGGTGTTCCGATCTGTTGCAGACCGTTTTCACCTTTCTCTATGGCCCAACACCATATTTTGTCCTCTGGGGAACAAATGCTGCGTACTATCCCTGCGCAGGTATGTCCTTTCAAGACGTGGAGCGACAAGTACAGGGAAGCATGTGGATTCACCAGCAAGACCCGATCAGTTTAGCAACATCGCGGATTGGCGACCCAACCGTTCCACCGATGATGATACGGCGCGCAGCAATCGAGTCACTTATGGCACACGCACGCAACCATTTGTTTCATTTTCGCATTCTCGAAGGGCTGTTCTTGCGCCAGAGCCAGCACTACCTCGCACTGGTTGAGGATGAAGCTGTCCACGAAACCTTTGTGCTGGGAACGACGATCCCGGCCCAAGCAGTTGGCTTTCCTGAAGCAGCAGCCTGGCGACGAGTAGCCGTCCATGTGGGAGAACTGCTCGCACGCGAACGCCTGACTGATGATACGACTCATCTCGGTTGAAATCGAACAGGCGATATGGACATTTGGATTGCGATGACGCCCGACAATGCGCAGAACGTCGTTCGTGTCCTGCACGACTTTGGGTTTGGTGCGGCTGGCGCATCCGCCGACCTGTTTCAGCAACCGCATAAAGCCGGTGCGGATGGGCAATCCCCCGCTCCGCATCGAAGTCTTGACCAGTATTTCGGGGGTTGCGTTTGCCGACTGTTATGCCGCCCGGGTCGTTGATATGATTGATGACCTTACGGTCAATGTCATCAACATTGACGATTTACGGGCGAATAAACGTGCCAGCGGACGGCTCAAAGACCTTAACGACCTCCAACAGCTCCCTGCTGAATCCGAACTAGAATAGGTTGCCGTCCAACATACCCATGCAGCACGACCCCCTGACTCGGCGCGATTTTGTAAGGTTTGTAGCGCCCAAATGCCCTTGCGCTTTATCAGCAATATCAGCTGATGGCTGGCCGTTGGGCACCGCACGCTGAAGCGCGTTGCACGACTCTTACGGCGCGATGACCTCGACACGACCTTCCATAAACGGGTGCAACGAGCAGACGTAGCTGTAGCTGCCCGGCGCGGTGAATGTGCGCTGGTAGCTGCCGACCGCTTGGATGGGCGAGCGCTCGGCGGCGAAGACGACATCGTGCGGCACGGGTTCGCCGCCACCGCTGGCTCCGGTATCGGCGAAGGTCCAGGTGAGCGTGGTGCCGACCGGCACCTGCACCACGGCGGGCGCGAAGACGTGATTCTGCTGCGCGTCGCCCAGCACCTGGATCTGTGTCACACCCGTGACGGGCGCGCCGCGCGCTGGCCCGGCGATCAGGCGCTTGCCGGGCGGCAGCACCAGGAAGACCAGGGCGCTGGCGAGTAGCAGGCCAAGGACGACGAGCAATGGTGTGCGCCAGCGTGGTGCCCGGCGCTGCAGGAGCGTAAGTGTTGCCATCATGAGATACCTTTCGTGTGTTCGTTGGCCGCAGTATCGGCCGCTGAATACACGATATGGCCTGCCACGATGGTAGAGTCAAGTAGGGATGAGGCATTCGTCGACGTGTCGCGACAGGTCGACGAATGCTTCGTCCTTACGTGAACGGCGGGCAGTACAGGATCGCGGAGGGCGGGGATGACGTCCGCGCGGACGCGGCTCGGGGGAAGCTATCTCGCGCGGGCGATCGTTGCGCTGTCGAGCCGGTGCAGGTCGCGCGTCTTACCACCCTTAACGACGAACGAGTCGGTCGCGTGGCCGATCAGCGCTGGCAGTGTGCGCGCCGCAGCGATCAGGGCGTCGAGGTCGATCCCGGTCGCAATATCCATCTCGTGCAGCATGTGTACCAGATCTTCGGTGGCGATATTGCCCGTCGCGCCGGGGGCAAACGGGCATCCACCCAGGCCACCGAGCGCGGCATCGAAACGCATAATGCCGTGTTGCAACCCGGCGTAGGCGTTGGCCAGCCCGAGGCCACGCGTATTGTGCAGATGCAACCCCCAGGTCACTGCGGGAAACTGTGCGCGTAACGCCTGGATCATCTGCCCGACCTGCAACGGATTCGCCATGCCGGTTGTGTCGGCCAGTACCACCTGCACGATGCCCATCGCCTGAAAGTGCGCGATCGCCGATGCGATCCGTGCGAGCGGCACATCGCCCTCGAACGGGCAGCCAAATGTGGTCGCGAGGGTGCCGACGAGCGCCACAGCGGGAGCCTCGCGGCGTACATAACTGGCAACAGCGGCCAGTTGCTCCAGCGATTGTGCGGTCGATCGGTTGAGGTTCGCCTGGTTGTGGCTGTCGCTCGCGGAGACGACCATGTGAATTTCGTCGATCCCGGCCGCGATCGCCCGTTGCGCGCCCTTCAGATTAGGCAATAGCGCGCTGTACACTACCCCACTGCCACGCGGCGCGCGCGCGACCACCGCGTCGGCATCGGCGAGTTGCGGCACGACC
>JAYUYF010000682.1:0-2865 GCA_043752605.1 Roseiflexaceae bacterium | reverse complement strand
TGATCTGGGAGAGGGGGCCGGGGGGTGAGGGCGATCGCGGAACTCTTCGCTGAGAAAACACGTATGCTATACTGAGAAGTAGCTGAGATGTGAGCAGCGCGATGGATCTGGGGCAGCAGAAAGAGCAGTACAGCATCGCGTTTGTGCGCGCCATCGCAGCGGTGGCGGGCTATAGCGTGTACCGCCCGGAGGTCGATGATGACAGCGTCGATATTGGCTTTGCCGCGCGTGGGCTGGCCGATACACCGCGCGCGCCGCGGATCGAGGCGCAGCTCAAGTGTACTGCGCGCACGATTCTGATTGAGGGTGTGGTGCGTTTCGCGCTTAAGCGTAAAAACTACGACGACTTGCGCGGTGATGTGCTGGTGCCGCGCATACTGGTGGTGGTGAGCGTGCCCGATGCGGCTGAGGATTGGCTATCTGAGGAACCCGAACGTTTGGCGCTCGCGGGTGCGGCGCGCTGGATCACCCTGGTGGGTGCGCCGCCGAGCCGCAATACGGGTACAATTACGGTTTCGCTACCCGGGGAACAGCGTTTTGGTGTCGAGGCACTACGCGACCTGATGCGTCGGGCGGGCCGAAGGGAGGCACTGTGAAAGCAACAATCCGCGATGGTGAGACGTTGCGTGGCATTCGCCCGCTCGATCTGGCGGCATACCTGCGCGCCAATCGCTGGCAGGAGGCCGAGCGCCACGATGGGCGATATGCGCTCTGGCGGCGCGAGATCCGGAATGATCAGCTCGAGGTGCTGCTGCCTTTGAACCGTGAATTGCGCGATTATGCGCCGCGCATGGCTGAGGCGTTGCACGCGCTCGAGCTCACCGAGCAGCGTTCCCAAACCGAGATTATCGCCGATATCGCCGCCGTGGGTGACGATACGCTGCGCATTTCGGTCGAGCATGAGCACTTTGCCGATGGCACGATGCCGCTCGAAGCTGCGGCGCGCTTTGTCGATGCCACCGCCGCGCTGGTACTGGCGGCGGCGTGCGGTGCGGCACGCCCGCGCGAGGTGTACTTCTCGCGCAAACCGCAGGCGGCGATCGCGTATATGCGCCAGGTGCGGATCGGGCAGACCGAGCGCGGCAGCTATGTGCTGACGGTACGGGCCGCTGTGCCACCCGCGCTACGTGCGCCGGGTGCGCGTGGCGAAGAAGAGCCGTTTGCGCGGCGCGTCTCGCAGACGCTGGTGCGCGCGCTGACGACCGTGCGTAGCGCAGCCGACGAAGCGGCGGCTACGGGCGAATTTGGCCCATTTGCGGCAGCGGTTGCCACGGGAGTGAGTGCCAACCTGTGCGATGCGGTGGTTGCGATGCAGGAAAGCACGGGGGCTGATGCAATCGGCGTGCGCGTGGCGTACTCGCCGGTACGCGCCGCACGCGCTGGTGCGCTGACGGCGGTGACGATCAACGCCGATGCGGTGCCGGTGATCCGCGAAGCGGCGCGCTTCCTGCGTGAGGCCGCGACGCGCGAGGATTACACCTTGCACGGCTTTGTCACGGTGTTGCGCCGGCATACGACCGGTGCGCTCGGGCGCGTCACGATTTCGGGGCTGATCGACGGCGTTTTTCGTAACGTCCAGGCCGATCTGCTGCCCGATTCCTACGAGCAGGCGCTGCTGGCGCATCGCGAGCGGCTGCCAATCTCGGTGGTGGGCGAGCTCGCACGCGAGGGGCGCTCGTGGGTATTACTCCACTCGCGCGAGTTCGTCGTTGAGACCGCTGGCGAGGAAGAGAGCTGAGGTTTACCACAAAGGCACGAAGGACACAAAGGGTATGCCGAACCTGATCGAAAGCTTTGTGCGCTTTGTGGTGAATTACTTCGTCCCCTCACCGAGCGATGCCACCACGATCCCAGCCAACAGTAGTACAAACCCCACGAACTGCTGGAGTGTAAACCCTTCCTGAAAGAAAATCAGCGCCAGCAGCGCCGAACCGATCGGCTCGCCGAGCAGCGCAATCGCCACAAACGTGGCCGAGAGCTTACCAAGCGACCAGTTGAACGCGGTGTGGCCGAGCAGCTGGGGGCCGATCGCCAATCCGATCAGCAACGCCCATACCAGTGGTGGCAGCGCCAGCGCGGTGCCGATCACGTCGGGCACGAGCACCAGTGCTGCCATCAACAGCACCAGCGCGGCGCTGGTGTACGACAGCCAGATATAGGGCAGCACGGGCATACGGCGGCGCAAGCCGCGCCCGATCAAGAAGTAGCCCGAACCGGCGATCGCCCCCAGCAGCGCCAGCCCGTTGCCCAGCAGCGTGGTGCGCCCCGCGGTAGCAGTATTACCGCCACCACTGCTGAGCCCGATCGCCACACTGCCAAGCGCCGTCAGCACGATCCCGACAACAACCATTCGCGTCAGCCGCTCGCGGAACAGCACCACCGATGCGATCGCCACCCACAAGGGGTTGGTGGCCACCAGTGCGACTGAGGATGCCACCGAGGTGTAGGCGAACGATGCGATCCAGGCCGCAAAGTGCAACGCCAGAAACACACCACTGAGCAGCGCAAGATTGATGTCGCGTACGTCGGCGGCGCGTACATCAGCGCGTGCGCGCCACAGACCGATCGGGGCCAGGATCAGTGCAGCGATACACAGGCGTCCGGCGGCGATCAGCAGCGACGGCGCGCCGAGATCCTGCGCACTGCGGATCATGATCGCCGCCGAGGCCGCGATCATGATGCCACCGGCCAGCACGGCATACGGCAGCCAGGCGCGGGCGGGGAATGCGGGGGGATGGGTGGCCATGTGGTCTCCTTGGGCATGTGTGGATCCGCAGATATTGTAGCGGCATGTGGTATTGCCCGCGCCGCAGGATGGCGCGGGGTGGCGGTGGGCGGTGGGGCGCGGCGGCGCGGCGCGGGGGG
>JAYUYF010000681.1:0-2866 GCA_043752605.1 Roseiflexaceae bacterium | reverse complement strand
GTGGCTGGCGGGTGTGGCCGAAGGCCCGGATCAGCGCCGCATTGCGCTGGAAGAGGCACTACGGATCGAACCCGATAACGAGATGGCAGTCAAAGGTTTGCAGGCGATGGGTGTCGATGTCGACGCGCTGATCCAATCGCGCAGCCCGATGGCTGTGGCCGTTGGTGCGCCGGAGATGGTCGTGCCCGTCGCGAGTTATGCGCCACTCGCGCGCGACCTGACGGACGAAGAGCGCTATGCTGCGGAGCTCGATGCGGCCTTCGACGATTATGACGCCCCCGCACCGCCGGCCAATACTGCGGGTCGTGTCACCGCCGATGACATGATCAACGATGATCCGCCACCGGTCACCAATGCGCGTGGGCGTGGGCGGCCCGTCGCTGCGCGTCAGCCATCGTACCGCCGTATGAACCGCACGGTAGACGATGACGATGATGATACGGTTGTCGCTTCGTCTGGCCCGAGCCCGATGTTGCGCTGGCTGCTGGGTGCGATCGCAGCACTGGTGGTGCTGTTTACGATTCTGTACTTTGTGTCGCAGCCGTCGACACAGGTCGCGACCGGCCCGACGGTCATCCCGGCGGGTACATTGACCATGGGTGGCTCGGGTGTCAACGCGATTCCGACGGCCGGGCCGCTTGATCCCCTTGCGACGATCGACCCAAATGCGCCGATCGCCACAATTGACTCGGCCGCACCCGTGACGACGATCGATCCGAATACGCCGGTGGCGACGGTTGATCCGAATGCGCCGGTGGCGACGATCGACCCGACGGCTCCCGTCGCGACGGTTGATCCGGTTGTACCCGCGGCCACGGCGGCCGTGGTGCCGCCAACTGGCGTCGTTGCGCCCGAGCAGGCGCAACCGGCGATCATTGCGGCTGGTACGAATGCGACCTACGAGGGCTGGGAGTACACGCTCTTCCCAAATGTGCAGCACGCCGCGATCGGTAATACGATCGGCAACCTGCGCGCCAACGGTCAGTATGTCGTTGTGCTGGTCGTGATCCGCAACAATACGGGCAGCGCGCAGGTGGTGCCGGCCGACTTCTTTGTGCTCAAGGATGACCAGGGCCGTGTCTACAATGTGGCGGCAGATGCGGCAAACGCATATGTCGTACGTGGTGTCAATGCCGATCTCGGCCTGGCCGATCAGGTCTCGTCGAACAATGTGCCAACCAGTATCCCGCTGATCTTCGATGTACCGGCGGGTGCATCAAACCTGGTGTTGTTTGCCCGGCCTAACCCGGCGCAGGGCTGGCAGGCGGTCACGGCCGTTCGCTAGTTACTGATGTGCTGGTATCGCGCGCCCCTCTCTCGTTCGCGGGAGAGGGGCGCGCTTGTGTAATAACAATAGACGGGAATACCGATGGCACCACTGCCCGCTGAAGATCTCGACCGGCTGGTGGCCATGGTCGATCGCGCGATCACCGCTGGCGACGAGCCACGCGCACGGGTGCTGCTCGCATCGCTGGCGAGCCAGGCCCCACACGACCAGCGGATCATCGACCTGCGCCGCCGCCTCGACCCATCGACAAAGCCGCTGCCCGTCGCAGTGCCCGCGCAACCAACACGCCGCGCCACGCCGCGCTGGATCCCGCTCGCGGCGGTGATTGGCTCGCTGGTATTGCTGCTCGCGGTGGTCACCCTGTTACCACGGCTGCGCGACAACCTGGCGGCAGGCGGGCAGACGGTATTGCCCACCAGTGAAATCGGGCCGCGGCTGAGCGTCGAACCGATCGTGACGACGCCAGTTGTCCTGAGCACCAGCACTCCCGATCCGACCGTCGTGCCGCTGGCTCCAGATGCCACAGCACCGGCGGCGCAGCCACTGGCCACTCTGCCAGCGCTCGCGGGAGATACCGGATTGCCGACGCTCGCGCCCGCCGCCGAGCGGCCCACGGTACGCGCACCGGGCGAAGTGGTGGCGGTCGGCCAGTGGCAGATCGGGTTGTTGCGCGCGCAGGATGCCGTATTTTTCGATGGGCCGATCGGTGCCGCATCACCGCGCGGGCGCTTTGTCCTCGCCTTGATGTCGGTGTACAACAGCGGCGTCGATGCACCAGTTGCCGCCGAACTGTTTGTGCTTGTCGATGAGCGCGGCCAGCGCTATCCGGCCTCGGCACAACTCTCAGCTGCGTACCTGGCCGCGTTTGGCCGTGGTACGCGTGGCGATCTCGCGCTGGGTGAATCGATGCCGGGCGGTGGGGCCGCCAGCGTGCCGGTGATCTTCGAAGTGCCCGCCGGTGTCTCGCTGACGACGGTGACCGTCGGCGCGCTCGGCGGCTGGGTGGTGGCGGGTGGGTAGCGATGATATCGGGAGGCAGCTGCGCCCGTACGACCCGCCACCAAATCCGCGCCGTGCGTGGTAGAATCAAGCTACACCAAGCGGAGGAGGAGAGCATGGATCCACGGCTTCCCGGGCTGCTGCGCGACCTGCAATGGGTTGTGCGCTCCGAGCGGTTTGTGCTGGTGGGTGTGGCTGCGCACGAAAGTGTGGTAGCGCTGCGGCTCTTTGGTGGGCTGCAGGGCGCGTTTCGCCAGCTGATCATCGCGCCCGAAGTGACGACACTGCTGATCGATGAGCGCGAGTGGCGCGGGATCGCACCCGCATTTACCCGCGCGCGGATCGAGCAGCCCTACCGTGTGATCAGTATTCCGATCGACTTACCAGCCGATCTAACCGGTTTTATGGCCGCGCTCGCCAGTGCGCTGGCTGAAGCAAATGTCCCGATCGTGCCGATTGGCGCGTTTGTGCGTGATCACATCGCCATCCGCGAAGCCGATCTGCCGCGCGCCGAGGCTGCGCTGGCTGCATTACGTGGCCGTGCGTAAAAGCGGCGGGCGGCGGGTGTAGGGGCGCATC
>JAYUYF010000680.1:0-2870 GCA_043752605.1 Roseiflexaceae bacterium | reverse complement strand
TCCCGCCAGCCGCAGCAGGTCGTCCCAGTGGTCGACGATCAGCTGTGTGCGGATCGGGTGGCGGGAAAGATCGTTGAGCACACCGTAGTCGGCTGTCGGGTCGATGCGCCACAAGCGGGCGGCCCCAACGTCGCTGAGCCGCGGGCTGAACTGGAAACCCAGCAGCCAGAGCAGTCCAAACATACTGTCGGCATAGGCGCCAGTGTCCGTCATAATCTCGGTCGGCTGAAGCGGCGTCTGCTGCCCGAGCAGGAGGCTCAGGAGGATGAGCGAGTCGCGGAGGGTACCGGTAACCACGATGCCGTGCAAACCAATGCCCTGATCGGCCACCAGGCCTAATCCCAACATTGACTCTGCTGGCGAACCCTATCCGAGAGCTCCCAGGCGCGCAAAGGCTGAACTACGTGGTGGTGTGGGGTGCGGCTCTCGAATCCAGGCGATGAACCGGACGATGTTGATTGCCACGGCAATCAGGATGTGCTGAAGATGTGTTCGTGCGCACCCAATGTACCGCGCTTTTCGCAGGTCAAAGGCCCGTACACCCTGCGATATCAAACTCTCCACACCCGAACGCAGCGCATACTCAGCCCGAAACAGCTCAGTGCGTTGCGCAGCACGGGCGGCTTGGAGCACATCATGGGCTGCGCGTGCCTGCACAAAGAGGATTCGTGGCTCGACCTTCGCTTGCGTACACTGCGCGCGGGCGGCGCACGGCGTACAATCTCCACGCGCGAACCGAATTTGAAATGCCCCGACCTTGGTGGCGTCGGTATTGGGCAGCCAAGAATAGCTGTGCTTGCCCATCGGACAGGTTGCTACCCGGTGCTCCCAGTCTAAGGTAAAGTTGGCTTTCGCAAACCCCTTCTCGGCGCGTGCTTGCCAACTCGGGTCTTCAGCGACACGGCCAATGACTCGCACCTGATGTTCGGCCTGGCTGGTCAGGAGATTATCGGCATCGGTATATCCACAGTCGACCAGATGCTCAGCTGGCAACAGCCCGGTGGCTGCCAGCGCGGTGTGCATGACGGGGAGCGCGGTGTCATCCTGGATCGTGGACGCGGTCGTCAGCACGTTCGTGATCACCTTGGGCCGCTCCGGGTCGCACGTCTCGCGGTAATGGACTTTGTAGCCGACCCAGGGTACTCCGCGCTTGCTACTGTAGCGGGCTTCCAGATCATGGGGCGAGTGAATGAGCTGTCCCGGCGCTGGGACATCCTGCTCACCGCGCCAACGCGGTGAGCCCTCGGGTCCATAGTACTGCTGAATCCAGACCTGGCGCAAGACGTCCACGGCCGGCTCTGCACGTACTGCGGGTGGGGTTGCCTCAGCATAAACGGCGGCGAGGAGCGTGAACCCATCGGCACCGACATGCGCGGCGAGTGCCTGACGTTTGCTGTCTTCTTTGGGCAGCCGACTATTTTCCGCGCGCAGTTCATAGCGCTCACGCCATGCTGACACAATATGCGGCCCGAGCCATGTCGGATGGTTGGCTGCCAGACGATTCAAGGTGAAACGCATCGTTTCGATCACGAGTTCCCGTCGATTGATCGTGCGCACGGCTGCGAGGATCTGCGTCGAATCGGTACGCTGCTTACCACGGGACTGGAGCAGTCCGTGCTCCTGGAGCATGTGCAGGAGCGTATTCAGGAGCACCAATTCCAACTGGCCGATCACGAGGCGGTTGCGGAATTCGCTCAAGACCGAGTCGTGGAAGCCGGAGTCGGTCAATTCCAGGGCCAGCGCGTATTTCCAGTCGATGCGTCCGCGCACTGCGTCGGCGGCCTGGCGATCAGAAAGCCCCTCGATCGTCTGCATCACGAGGATGCGGGCCAGCCGAGCGGGATCTTCCGCTGGCTGCCCCGTGGCAGAAAACAGGCTGGCAAATTGCGGGTTGGTGTAGATCATCCCCAATTCGGCCTGCATTTCGAGATAGGGGTTTAATCCAGCGCGCCCCGAAACATTGTAGCGAACACCCGTTCGTTTCCACTATCCTATGGCTCGCCGACCTGCTCCGGTGTCGTCTGCTCGGTGTGAAACGTATACCGCGCCAACGTTTCGACAAACCCATCAATGGGTACGGCGATGGGCGCGTCGGTAAAGGTGTAGCGCCCGTAGCAATTGACGTGCGTCCAGGCCACGGGCGACACCGCTTTCAACTGCGCGGCCCCAGCCGTATCACCACGCTGTTCCCGACGTGCGACCGCTTCCGCGAGCATGATCATATTGTAGTACAGGATGGCATTGATGAGCAGGCGACTGCACTCGTTCCACAATTCATGCTCTTCGTCGGTGGCGTGGCGCAGCTTGCCTGCGTGCGCCTGCGTCAGTGCGCGCTTCATGTGATGATATTGCTCACCCCGGTTCAACGCGCGCTGCACGTGCTGTTGCAGCGTCGGGGAGTCCACAAACTCCAGCAAATAGATACTGCGGTGGATATGATCATATTCCCACAAGGCTTGCAGCACCCGGCTGCGCCGCTTGGTCGCACTCAATTTGCTGACCAACACACTTTGGGTCATGGTCTTACGCGCCAACGACACAAAGATGCGCAGCATCGCCTCCCACTGCTCGACAATCAGCGCGGTGTTGCGTTTGCGTACGGGGCGGAACAGCACGTCAGGCCCGTACTGATGCGGCGGGTGAAACCCATACAGCCCCGTGCGCATGCGCTCGTGCACCTGTGCATAGCGCGGCGCAAAGCGATAGCCAAAGACATGCAGCAACGCAAAATTGACCTGATTGGTGCCGTGGGTATCGGTCGAGTGGATCTGTGGCTGAATGTCGGTCGGATTGTTGTCCAGCAAATCAAACACCCAGTGGCTCTCGTGATCATGCGCGCTGATGAGTTCCGCATGCACCGGAACGTGATT
>JAYUYF010000679.1:0-7187 GCA_043752605.1 Roseiflexaceae bacterium | reverse complement strand
CCGCTGAAGAGGAACTGAGCGCATGAAAGTGATCGATATTCTCAGCTCAATTGACGCCGGTGCCATCGCCCTGCCCGAGTTCCAGCGTGGCTACGTCTGGAACCGCGACCAGGTGCGCGGCCTGATGCACTCGCTGTACCGCCGCTACCCGGTGGGCAGCCTGCTCGTCTGGCTCACCCGGCCCGAGAGCGAGCAGACCCGTGGCGGTGGCTCGCTGTCGTCAGGTCCAATCCGACTGCTGTTGGACGGCCAGCAGCGCATCACGACGCTTTACGGCATCATCAGGGGCCAGTCGCCGCAGTTCTTTGAGGGCAACGCGCAGGCCTTTACAGGCCTGTACTTCCACCTTGAAGACCAGGTGTTCGAGTTCTACGGCCCGCTCAAGATGAAAGACAACACGCTCTGGATCAACGTGACTGAGCTGATGCAGAACGGGGTCGGGATGTTTATCACACGCCTCATGAGGATGGATGGCTTTGACCCGACGAAGATTAACATGTACATCAACCGGCTCACGGCAATCGAGAACATCAAACAGATCGACTTGCATGTCGAGGAGGTCGCGGGCGCGGATAAGACGATCGACATCGTCGTCGACATCTTCAACCGCGTGAACAGCGGCGGCACAACGCTCTCGAAGGGTGACCTCGCCCTGGCCAAGATCGGGGCGGATTGGCCGCAGGCCCGCGGCGCTATGAACGGGCTGCTCGA
This sequence comes from Roseiflexaceae bacterium, assembly GCA_043752605.1. GTDB lineage: Bacteria > Chloroflexota > Chloroflexia > Chloroflexales > Roseiflexaceae > JAYUYF01. The sequence goes on along the minus strand of JAYUYF010000679.1, from coordinate 6,476 downwards.
CAAGTGGCGCGGGCGCGGGTTCTCCTTCAAGCTGGAGTGGCTGCTGCGCTGCATTAACGCGGTCATCACGGGGAACGCGCTCTATTCCGGCCTCGCTGATGTGAAGACGCCGGCGTTCCAGAAGGGGCTGGCCGAGACCGAGGGCCTCATCGACTCGCTCCTTGATATGGTCGTCTCCCGGCTCGGGCTGGACCACGACCACGTGTTGGGGAGCCGCTACTCGTTCCCACTGCTCGCGCGCTACTTTTCCCAACGGGGCGGCAGGCTCAACAGCCGCGCGGAGCGCGACCAGCTGCTCTTCTGGTATATCCACACGTTCCTGTGGGGGCGCTACACGGGGTCGACCGAGAGCGTGCTCAACCAAGACCTGACCGTCATCCAGCCGCCAGATGGCACGATTGAGCGGCTGATCCGGCAGCTCCGCCAGAACCGCGGCGACCTGCAGCTTGCGCCCAACGACTTCCAGGGCTGGGGGCAGAACAACCGCTTCTACCCGTTCCTCTATATGCTCACCCGCGTTGACCATGCTCGGGACTGGGGCAGCGGACGTGATATGGCGCGTGATGGCGCCCGGCCATCCTTGCAGCTGCACTACATCTTCCCGAAGGAGACGCTGTACGAGCACCAGTACACGCGCCCAGAAGCGAACGCAATCGCCAACTACGCGTTCGTGACGCAGGCGGGCGCAGTTATAGCTGGCAAGCGGCAGCCCCTCGACTATCTGGAAGAGCTGGAGCACAGCTACCCCGGCATCCTCGCGTCGTACTGGATCCCGAGTGACCGGCAGCTGTGGCACCCCGAGCGCTACCGCGACTTCCTGGATGTGCGCCGCGAGTTGCTGGCGAGGGCCGCCAACGACTTCCTCGACGGGCTGCGCACCGGCGCCCTGCCGGAGCTCGACGGCGCCAGGGTGGCGCAAGCCCCTATGCAACCCCGCGACGAGGAGACGGTGATGCTGCACACGTGCAACGCTTGGATGCGGCAGCAGGGCCTGTCGCAGGGCGACATGCACTTCGAGGTCAAAGACCCTATCAGCGACGAGCCGTTCGCGCTCGATCTCGCATGGCCTGACGGACTCCGTCCGGGGTCCGGCGAAAAGCCCACCGCCCTCCTTCTGAATGAGGAGGAGGAGGTCATTCAGGCGGCACAGCAGCTAGGCTATCAGACCTTCACCTCGGTGCCGGCATTCTACCGCTACGTTGAGCGAGATATTCTCGACCTGGCTGAGGACAGTGACAATCAACAGCAGGACTTTCTCTTGATATAGTAGCTATTACGCTGTGTGAATTGCATATACTTGCGGAGTGGTACGTTCACGCTGTGTGATTCGTACCGACATGCGCATCGCTTCCTCCTTGTGCAAGTGCCGAACAGTGCCAGTCCAGGGTTATCAGACGAATACTCGATTTCGTACCACACGCAGCGCAGCACCCCATGCTCAGTTGTGACGCTGATTGACTGGTCGCGAGCGGCGACCGCTGCTCATCACGGTTTGCGGCGCGCTGCCGGGGCAAACCAGTCGCGCTCCTGCTGGAATACGGCAAACGCGCGGACGCCAGGGCCCACAAACATACCCAGCACACCGAGCAGATACATTCCGAGGAGCACCAGTAGCGCACCGCCGAGCGTAGCGTGTTGCAGCACAGCGGTGCCGGCCGCAGCGACCGCTACGAACCCAAGGAGCAGCTTTGGCATCCATCGGCCAATCCAGGCTGCCCCGACATACGTTACAAACACGACGGTGTAGAGCGCCCGCTCGTCCAGTGTTGTGAGGCGCATCTGTACGAGCAGCCCCAGGGCGATCAGCCACAGCGATACGCGCAGCACCCACCGGCCACGCCGCACTTCAGGCGATGGTTGGTGATGCACATCGTCGTACGTGGTCCACACCGCCGCCTGCAAGCAGCGCATAAACGCCGCCGCACAACACCCCAGCAGTGCGATTACACCACCCCGGATCGTCGCGCGACGCCACGCACGCGGTGGCTTCTGGTCCTCACGCAGGATGTCGATCGCACGACGGATGACCAGCGCCTCGTCGACCAGATCCAGCCGGTCGACGATCTCGCGCGCGTGGGTGAGCAGGTCGATCGCGCGGTCGGTCTGGCCCAGGCCGTGGACGACGCCAGCCAGTTCGCGCAAATGCGTCACGCGCACCTCGGGCAGGAAGATTGCCGGGATCTGCCGCTCCGCCGCCAGCGCCGCTGTGCCCGCCTCGGCCAGCCGGGTACGCGCGATACACCACTGCGCGCGCCGGATGTGCGCGCGGCTGGTGCTGGCCGCCGGGTCGCGTTCCGTATCGCGCGTGGTTGTACCTGCGGTGAACCGCGCTGCCAGCAACGCGTCGTAGTGTGCATCATCACGCAGCAGGCGCTGGTCGATGTGGCTGCGTAGCCTGGCCTCCGCGCGCCGGACGCGCGGGCCGATGTAGATGTCGCGCCAGAACCGTCGTCGCGTACCATCGAGCACGACTGTGTAGCGGTTGAGGGCGTTCGCGACCTGCCACAGATTGCCCCAGCGCCGGAGAATTGGCAGTGATGCCGACTCATCGAGGATTGCGCGCAGATGGGCGCAGGCCTCACGTGGCCGGTAAATCGTCGTCGCCAGATCTGCCGCGCGAAAGCGGCGCGTCAGGCGCTGGTCGATGTCGAGTGCAGCAGCATCGGTCGTGTCGAGCAGCGCATCATACGCGGGCAACTGCGCGGCAATCGGATAGCCCGCGCCAACCGCACTGAAGCGCTCGACAGCTTCGGCAAGTATTGTTCGCCGCGCAACCATATCGCCACCAGCTCGCCTCTTTGTGCACAGCTCCAGCGCGCGGATCACCTCCGGGCGCAACTCGTCGAACCGATGGAGCACCGGGGTACGATTGGCTTGCTCGGTCTCGTAGCGCGTGCGCAACGCGCATACTTCGTCGACAATCGCGGTCAGATACTGGTCGCGCAACGCGTGCGTGTCGTCAGCCGTATCGAGCAGCGGCCGCAGGTGCGCGCGGAGCAGCGCTGGCACGTGATACTGCTCGGTCTCGTGGTCGAACGCAAGCAGTTGGCCGCGCACCAGCAGGCTGAAGTGCGCGGCGAGATCTGGATTTCCTGGAAGCACTGTTTGCACCATCGACACGGTAACCGGCCCATCGAACATCGCGGCGGCGTACAGGGTCGTACGCAGGTCGGGCACGATACGTTGCAGCACATCGTCGAGGGTGCGCCGCACCGTTTCGGCGGTCTGCGCACCCCACGCATCATGCAATACCGGATGGACCGACATCAGCTGCGTGAGCGTGATCTCGCGATGTTGGTTTACAAATGCCACCACCAGCCGCAGCAATTGTGGATGCCCGCCGCAATAATCGACGATCGCGCTGGCCGTGATGTCGTCGCGCGTGTTGAGCCGATGCACCAATTCCACTGCCACAGGTCGCGACAGGCCGGTCATCCTGATCACCGGAACACCCGGTGGAATCAGATCGTCGCGGCTCATGAAGATCGTCGTGCTTGCCGTAGTACTTCCTGGCCGCAACGCTTCCACCTGCTCAGCGGTCGCCACATCGTCACAGACCAGCAGGATCGCGTGCTGTTGGAAGAGATCTCGCAGCGCTTCGCGCAGTGTAGCGCGACGGGCAGTCGCTAATACTGGCTGCTGCGTGACCGCAAGGATTTCATGGTACAGATCCTCGATCGGCCGTGCAGCACCGCCATCATCGCGCATCGCCAGCAGAAGCTGCGCCTGATAGTGCAGACGCAACTCACGCGCGACGGTGAGCGCCAGCTGGGTTTTCCCGATCCCCGGCATTCCCACAAGTGCAATCGCGCGCGGCGAAGATTTCGCCGTTTCGACAGCTGCATTGTGCGGTTCTGCCAGCTGGCGCATCAGTGCCTCACGCATCGCTGGCGAAAGGAACGTATTCGCGTCGGAGTCAGGTGCAGCGAGCAACGCATGGAGCAGCGTGCGGAGTTCCGGTAGCCGTGTGAGCGTACGTTGCCAGGCAGCAGCATATCTGGCAGGGCTCTGTACAGCTGCCCGCAGCTCGGCGAGCGGCGCGGCATCAAATACCAGAGCGGCTTCGGGGTCGGGCAGCCAGCGGTCAAGGAGCGGTCGCCCGGCTAGCGCCGCATCGCGTACCTCGTCGGGTAGGAAGCCGGCCAACGGCAACACCAGGTGTCCGGCTAACCAGGTGACGTTCCGTTCGTCAAGCAGCTTGACCAGCCGACGCCGGTTGTCCGCTGACGGCCGCGCGGGGAACGTGCCATACAGCCAACTCACAAGCGTTGGCGCAGGCAAATCTACTGCCAGCGCAAGTTCCTTGACGCTCCGTACCTCATCGGGATTGCGCGTCGTTCGCGCGAGCCGCAGATCTGGCTCAGCGTCTGGCGGGCGGTGTGTGCCGGTCAAAAGCAACCGCAAGAACGCCTGAAACGGTTTTATTTCCTCGATCTGCGTCTTCGACGCCAGTTCCATGTGATTTTCCATGTCATCTTGGTCTATGCGAGCGGGTTTTCTGGCGCTATGTTGTATGACGTGAACCGCAGGAAAGCACTGGTGAATGCACATGGCCGATAACCAACGCGACGACATCGCCAACCAGATCGCCCTGGCACTCGACACCGCACCCGGTCGCGCCGAGGCGCTGCTCGCTGTGCTCGGCATCGTCTGGGCGTTGCGCTACACCGACGCGGCTGCGCTACTGGGCTGCGACCCGACGACGATTGCGCGCACCGCACCGCCGCTCATTCATAGCGGCAAACTGCGTCGCGATGTCATTCGCGATGGTGGTGATGGCCGCCCGACGACCTGGCTCAGCCGCCAGGATGTAGCCACGCGCGATCCCGAACACTATGCGGTGATCGCCCCGCTGCTGCCAGTGCTGATCGCACGCGTGCAGGAGCTTCAGCGCGGGCCGGTCAATGCGCCGACCGCAGAGCCAGACACACCGGAGAATTCAGGTGATACAACAGGTACTGCACCTCCTGAGCCGATGGTCGCAACAGCAGCTGCGGTTGAAGCTATGCCGGAACCGCCGTCCATGCCGGAGCCCGAACCTGAAGCGTCAGTGCAAGCACCGATCGCACCCGGCGCGTCGATGCCGGACGCGCCAGTGCAATCCCCGGTCGCGGCCAGCGCGCCGGAGCCTGCGCCACCGGTCGTCGCCACTGTGCCACGCATACGTCGTGCGCGCCAATCGCTGCATGCACTGATGATTACGCTAGGTGCCTATGCACGAATCGCATTGTATCACGTCGCGCTGGGCTGGGTTGTCGTGCGCAGCGCCGTGCGCAGGGCACGCAACCGCCGCGCGTTCCACCGTGTTGGGATCGTGCTGCCGCGTACGCAGCGCCCGCGCCGCTGGCCGGTCGCCGCCGGTACCAGCGCACTGCTCGCCGTTGGCGCAATCGCGCTGCTGACGGTCACCGCCCGAGGGTATCTGGGCCACGTTACGGCACCAGCACCTGCACAACTATCTGCTGCACCGACCGGTGCCCAGCAGACATCCGGCACGACGGCGCTGCCTTCACCCACCATCGAGCCCCGCGCGCCAGCGCGGTCACCGGTGCCGGTCGCACTGGCGATCGTCGTCGGTACTGCCGATGCCGGGCTGATCGTGCGCGCCACACCGGGTGGTGCGCGTGTTGGCCACCTGCCGGACGGCGCACTGGTGCGCCTGCTCGATCCACCCCATCCGTACAGTGGCATCAACCCGTCCTGGGTACTGGTTGAACACGACGCGCTGCGCGGATGGGTTGCCCGCTCGTATCTCGTCACGCAATAGGAGGAACACCATGCACGATCCAGTTTACAGCATCACCACAGCCGACGGCACGATGACGTACGATTTGACCCGCGCGCAGCAACTCGCGCACGATGGCCGAGCGCCCGTGCTCATCAGCGAGACGTTCACCGCTGGCCTGCTCACCGCGCATTCCATTGATGGCGAGGATGCGCCATGCGCGACCGGGCCGATCCGGCCTGGCATCCTGGTACGCGGGCACATCGCCGACGGTCGGATCCAGGTCTCGCTGATCGACGGCCACGCCGACGCCGTGCGCGCGCTGATACAGGCACAGCCCTTTCCGGTTTACGAACTCACGCTGGTCGAAGCGCTCACGTGCATCGCGCTCGTCAGCTGGGTGCCGAGCAACCCGCCGCATCCCGCCGATGGTGCAATCACCACGACGCCGTCGCTCGACGCGGTGCTGGCGCGCGTTCGTACGACCCACCGCGTGGTCGAGCTGGCACCTGGTCTGTGGCGGGTGACTGCGCCGGATGGCGACAGTTCGACCGTCAGCGTCCCGACGCTGTTTCGTCTGTGCGCCCGCATCGCGTGGGATGCCCAGCACGCCGCGAACCGATAACCGCCCGCCGAGCGTCTGGCGCGTGCCAGCGCTTTGGTTGTTGCAGAAAACCTGCGTCACGCGCCGCCATGCCCATGCAGATGCCATCGGCGGCGCGTGCAGAAAACTCAGCCGTGTGCAGAAAAC
>JAYUYF010000678.1:0-2879 GCA_043752605.1 Roseiflexaceae bacterium | reverse complement strand
TCGGTGCAAATCCAGCCAATAATCAGCCGGTAACGACAAAATATCTCTACTATGCCAAGAAGAATGGCGCAAAAATTGTGATGGTCAATGCCTACCGCGAACCCGGCATGGATAAGTACTGGGTGCCCTCAAACATCGAGAGCGCGGTCTTTGGCACGCAGATCACCGACCGCTTTTACATGGTCAATATCGGCGGCGATATCGCGTTTCTCAACGGTGCGCTCAAACAGGTGATCGCCGATGGCCGCATCGACCACGCATTTGTTGAAGCTCACACCACCGGCTTTGCCGAATTGTGCGCCGCGCTTGCTACGCAATCGTGGGAAGAACTTGAAGCGCTTTCGGGTGCGAGCCGCGACGATATGCAGGCCTTTGGGCGGCTGGTGGGCGGCGCGCAACGCGCCGTGTTTGTCTGGAGCATGGGCGTCACCCAGCACGTCTGTGGCGAAGATGGTGTGCGCGCGATCATCAATCTGGCGCTGACCCGTGGCTTCATCGGCCGGGCGGGCTGTGGCGTCATGCCGATCCGCGGCCATTCGGGCGTGCAGGGCGGGGCCGAAATGGGTGCCTACACCACCGCGCTGCCCGGTGTACGCCCGGTCGATCCCGCCAACGCCGCCGCGATCGGCGCGTTGTGGGGTTTTGACATCCCGGCTACCCACGGGCTGACCGCTCCTGAGATGATCGATGCCGCCGCCGATGGCCGCCTCGATGTGTTGCTGGCGGTCGGTGGCAATTTCCTCGAAGCGCTGCCCGAACCCGAATACGTGCGCGCCGCGCTCGAACGCACCCCGCTCCGCGTCCACCACGATATCGTGCTCTCAAGCCAGATGCTGGTGGATGCCGCCGAGACCGTGCTGCTGTTGCCAGCCACCACACGCTACGAAGTACCCGGCGGTGTCACCGAGACCAGCACCGAGCGCCGCATCATCTTTAGCCCCGAGGTCGCCGGGCCACGCATCGCCGCCGCCCGCCCGGAATGGGAGGTGTTTCTCGAGATCGCCAGCCGCGTGCGGCCCGAGTTGCGCCAGCTGCTGGTTGTGGCGGGCACGCCCGCGCTGCGCGCCGAGATCGCGCGTGTGATCCCGCAGTATGATGGCATCCAGCACTTCGCGCAGGCGGGCGACCAGTTCCAGTACGGCGGCGCGCATCTGTGCGCGGGCTGGCAGTTCCCCACGCCCGATGGCCGTGCGCACTTCTCGCCCGTGACACCGCCCGCCACGCGCCGCGCCGCCGACCAGTTTGCCGTCACTACCCGCCGTGGTAAACAGTTCAACACGATGATCCACGAACCGCACGATATGACCACCGGCGCGGCGCGTGATGCAATTTTTATGTCAACCGAAGACGCCACTCGTCTCGGGCTCACGGCGGGCGAGCAGATCACGCTGGTGGGCGAAGTCGGTCGGTACGACGGGCGTGTCTTTCTTGCGAAGGTCACACCCGGCAACCTGCAGGTGCACTGGCCCGAGGGCAACGGCATCATCCGGCGAGACCGGCGCTCGCCCGAGGCAGGGATCCCGGATTACAATGCCCTGGTACGGATCGAGCGGGTGGCGACGTGAGCGGTGCTGGCCGTACTCGCCGCACGCCCGCGCTGCGGATCAGCGCCGCTGGTGCCACCCGCACCCGCGAGACGCTCGCCGCCGAGGAGCCGTTGCTCATTCGATTGGTGGCTGGCCGCGCCGAGCGCACGCTGGCGGTCATGATGCGTACGCCCGGCAACGATTTTGAACTCGCCGCCGGCTGGCTGTTCGCCGAGGGGATCGTGCGCGCGCGCGACGAGATCCACCAGATCCGCTACTGCACCGATGACGAACAACAATTCAACAATCTGAGCGTGGTATTGCGCGCGGCAGCATTACCCGATACCCACACGATCGAGCGCCATTTTGCCACCAGTAGCGCCTGCGGCGTGTGTGGTGCCAGCAGTCTCGATGCGCTGGCGGCCAGCGGCTGCGAACCGCTCGATAATGACATGATTATCGATTCCGCCATCTTGCTCGGGCTACCAGAGCAACTGCGCCCGGCGCAACAGATCTTTGCCGCCACCGGCGGGCTGCACGCTGCAGCGTTGTTTGATGGTGCCGGGCGGCTGCTGGCGGTGCGCGAGGATGTGGGCCGACACAATGCGCTCGATAAACTGGTGGGCTGGGCGCTGCTGGACGGTAATATCGACCTGACGCGCTGTGTCGCGCTGATGAGCGGCCGCGCGAGCTTCGAACTCGCGCAGAAGTGTGTGCGCGCGCGCATTCCGATCCTGTGCGCCGTGTCTGCGCCGAGCAGCATGGCCGTCGATGTCGCACGGCGCTTCGGGCTCACACTCGCCGGGTTTGTGCGCGATGGCCGCGCTACGATCTACACCGGCGAAGGGCGGGTGGCGCACCCATAAGTACGGGTAATGCTCTGTACTGACCCACCCGCTTAACCATCTGAGGACTATTACACTACGTATTTCGCCCACATGTTCGCGACACTACCGAGCCGGCTCGCTATCATTGAGCAAGTGATATCGCACGCTCTGGAGTATCTATGCGCAGCCTACGAACAATCTTCGCGCTCATCTTCGCCGTAAGTCTTTTGCAACGAACAGCTGTTGCGCAGGCCCAGGACACCACCAGCGATGCCGAATTGCGCGCGAATGCCACATTTGTGACCGAGGTCGTGCGTCTGACAAACATTGAGCGCGTCAATCGTGGGCTGTTGCCGCTGCGGCAGCACACGCAGCTCGATGCAGCCGCGCAGAGTCATAGCGATGATATGGCCGCAAATATGTTTATGGCACACCAGGGGTCAGATGGATCAACATTTGGTCAGCGTGCCACGCGCAGCGGCTACCCCATGTGGGGTGGTGGCGAGAATGTCGCCCCTGGCTACCC
>JAYUYF010000677.1:0-15630 GCA_043752605.1 Roseiflexaceae bacterium | reverse complement strand
CAAAATCCAATTGAGCATGTCTGGCTGTATGCGAAGGAATATATACGAAAACAGTGGTATCGTTGCGAAAAGACATTTCAGAGCATCACGAATCTTTTTGAGGAAGTACTTGACACAACCGTCTTTACCTTTCAAAAACTACGTATGTATCTCCCGGATTTACAAGTTATTTAGGAATGCTATATATAGCGAGAAGACTGTGTTGAAAATATTATTATCACTATCATTAAAGACCAATTTAGAGGAGGATTATACCTTAACCTCGCTCTCCTTCTTTGTCTCGCGTTGTTCATTGTGCTGCTTGCGCGGGTTCTCTGTTCACGATGTGATGCTGATTTGGTCACACCACGATCCACTTGTAGCGGTTGCGTGGACTCAGCCAACAGGTCGCGGAGCAGATCATCGTTTTGCAGTGTCATGACTCACCAAAAGGTATTGAACAGAATATGTAAATATGATATGTTGGGCGAACACGGATTCATGGTTAAGAGAGACTTCGATCCGGGTCGTGATGATGTGTTTATTCTGGCACAGCTGTTCTATATACTGCCCAAAACGTGATTCGGCGGAAACACCTTTACCACCCCTCTTACGGATAATTATCGCACAGAACCCGTACCACTCGCTGCGCTTTTGGGCGAAGCGTCACCGCACAGAAACCCTAACGCAATTCGAGTTCGCGTACGTGGATCGAGGTGATATCACCCGGAGAGATATTGAGGTTGGTGATCGCGATCCGCAGCTGTTGCACGGGTGTGCCATCGAGCGCGATGATCACCTGCGGGTCGTCGGGCATGTTGCGGTATGCTTCGCTGCGCGTCTGTGTCGTTCCATCCGGCGTAGTCGCGACGACTTCGACGCCGAAGTCCATCGAGCCGACCGTCAGCGCGATCTCGCGCAGCGCGCGCGGGCTGGGGAAATCCAGCTCGATCACAAACGGGTTGGCCTCAGCACCACGCAGCAGCGAGCCGGGATCGCCATCAAAAATATTGACAAGCTCACCCATATCGAGCAGCGAATATCGCGCCGCAACTGTCTCGCCAGCGAGCACGATCGTGTCTTCGACCGGGCGCGCGCGTGCGATCCGCTCCTCTGCAAAGCGCGCATCGGCGTCGGCGGCGTAGGCGATCTGCACAAAATAAAAGCCGGGCGTGCCATCCGGGTACGGGATGATCCGCAGCGGCGGCTGGAGCACCAGTTTTGGGTCGGCGGCGGCGCGGTCGAATTCGTACACCGGCAGCACAAAAAGCATCTGGGGCGGAATTTCAGTACGGCGCACCAGGTAGGTATCGATGCTCGCGAGCGAGACGCGCGCAAGCTGCGTGTCGTCGAGAAAGAATTGCGCGAGTTGGTCGGTGCCATTCGCCCAGGTTGGCGAGAGCATCACCGTGCGCGCCGGGTCGGCGTCGAGATCGCCGACGACCGCCGAGAACACTGGGATCGCACCATACTGCAGGCCACCCATACTGTAGTTGGTCGACCACGTCGGGCCATCGACCAGTGCGCTGCGCAGGGTGATCAACGATAGCGCGCCAAGCAGCGCCGCCGAGCCGATCGCCAGCGGCGCGAACGCGATCCGGCGCTGCGCAAACGTCAGCGCGGCATCGATACCGATCGTGATCAGCAGCGCGGCCGGGATCACGATCGCCAGCACGCGCGGCGGCCCGATACCGACCAGCGCGGCGGTACACGGCGCGGCCAGCAGTGCGATCAGGATCACGCGCGATGCCGGGGTGCGCCAGCGGCGCACGCAGACCCACAGCCCCACCAGCGCAAACGGCAGAAATACCAGCTGCAGGTGGCCAAAGCCGGGCATGTAATGACGGATCAGATCCTGGTCGTGCGGTAGAAACCAGTAATTTGGGCTCAGCCCCCAGCCGTAGTTGGCGAAGAAAAGCCAGACTTTCTCACCGAGCGGCAAGTCCTGGGTGATATACGAATCGAGCAGACGCAGATGCTCGCCCACCGCTGCGGGGTGCAGCGCGCGAAACCGCAGATACGGCAGCGTCAGCAGCGCCAGCAGCAGCGCCGCCGCCGCCACCAGCCGGCGCCGCGTGCGGATCTGCGCCAGGTGGTAGCGTGCATCTGCGGCCAGCAACAGGAGTAGCGAAATGCCGATCACGCCCTGGCCATTGGCGTAGCTGTAGAACGTCGCCCCGGCAAATAGCAGCGTTGCCAGCAAATAGCGCGGATCGACGGTGCGGTACAGCAGGTAGCAACACAGAAAGCAGGCATAGAACGCCACCATCATGACCGTCTCGAAGGCAGTGCGCGCGTGGAGCAACCAGACCGGTAGCGCCGCCAGCACAAATACCCCCGCCCACCAGGCGCGCACCTGCAAGACGCGCCGCAGCATGATCGTGACCGCGACCACCGCCAGTACACTCACCGCCGCCGAAACCCCGCGCGTGACGATCACCGACTCCCCGAAGAGCGCGGCACCAATCAGCTGGATGTAGACCGAGAGCCCCAGATTCCAGCGGTCGACATTCTGAAAATACGGTGGCAGCAATGTGCCCTGGAAATCGCGCATGCCGTTATTGAGCAGCGCGGTGGCGTTGATCGTCTGCGCCGCCTCGTCCGAGAAGAAATAGATTGGGAATGATTCAATCGCCCAGAAACGCGTAATAAGGTATGTGACCAACCCGATCACGAACAGTGCGGCCGGCGTCCATTCGTGCCACCTGTAGGGACGCAGCGTGCTGCGTCCGCCCGCCCACCCGCCAGCCCGCCAGCCCGCCAGCCCGCCCCGCCAGCCCGCCGTCGTAGGTGCCCCCACCCCACCCGGATCCGGTACAGACGCAACATGTTGCGTCTCTACAGACACCCCCGCGGCCACACGCACGCGCACCCGTGTGCCGGCCGGCAAATCAAGCGGTGTGTCGAGGCGGATCATACCGTCCGCGTAGACACCTTCGACCGGCACGGTTGGTTCGTCCAATTGGTGTAATGTGGGCATGCGACCTGCTGTGCAAAAGCGGAACTAGCCCGAGTATAGCTTGAGCGCGTGTGCAGCACAATGGAGAGATGTGAACGATATAGTTTCGAAGCATCACACAGGACATGCAGCGCCGCATGTCGCGCCGCAGCAAGCTGCGGCGTGATCTACCCTGTCTGGCTGGCTGCGGCCCAGAATATCGCAACCTTTGCCGCCAGCAGCGCGTGTTCAGGCTTTGAGAGCCGGGGGTCATCCGCGAGGATCTTCTGCGCTTCGAGGTTGGCAGCGTGGAGCAGCCGTGTATCGGCGAGTTGCGCCACCTTCAGATCTGGCGTACCACTCTGGCGCGTACCAAAGAACTCGCCCGGCCCACGAAGCTGGAGATCGATCTCCGCGAGGCGAAACCCATCGCGCGTCTCCTCCATGGCCTGCAGGCGCTGGCGCGTGACCTCATTGTCGCGGTCGCTCACCAGGATACAGAAGCTCTGATGCATGCCACGCCCGACCCGGCCACGGAACTGGTGCAGTTGCGCGAGCCCAAAGCGATCCGCGCCCTCAATGATCATGGTCGTCGCATTAGGCACATCGATACCGACCTCGATCACCGCTGTGGCCACCAGAATATCAAACTGGTGCGCGCGAAATGCGACCATCACCGAATCTTTTTCGCGCGAGGCCATGCGGCCGTGGATCAACGCCACACGCAGATCGGGGAAGATCTCGCCCGACAATTTGGCATACATTTCCTCGGCTGAAGGCAGATCGACCTTCTCGCTCTCCTCGACCAGCGGGCAGATAACAAACGCCTGCCGCCCACGCGCCACCTCACGCCGGATGTGTTTGTACGCTTTATCGCGTTCGACCGAAGTGACCCAGCGCGTCTTGATTTCTTGCCGTCCGGGGGGTAATTCATCCAGCACCGACGTATCCAGGTCACCATAGATCGTCAGCGTCAGCGTGCGCGGGATGGGTGTGGCAGTCATCACCAGCATATGCGGGTTGAAACCCTTCTCCTTGAGCCGCTGGCGCTGCTCGACACCAAAGCGGTGTTGCTCATCCACGATCACCGCACCGAGGCGCTGGTAGCGCACACTCTCGGTGATCAACGCGTGGGTACCGACCACCAGATCGATCTCACCATCTGCGATGCCCTCGAGCACGCGACGACGATCTTTGGTGCCCAGGCTACCCGTCAGCAGCGCCACACGAATGCCCTCATCATCGATCTCGTCATCCGTCATGCCCAGTAGCCGCTGGATCTCGCGCAGCCGCTCGGCATCGGCCGGGCCAATACCACTGACCGGCGCATGTGCTTCGCGCGCCACCCGCACCTTACCGAGCAGCGCTTTGAGACCACGATAATGTTGCTCGGCAAGGATCTCGGTGGGTGCCATGATCGCTGCCTGGAAGCCGTTCGCGATCGCCTGGACTGCGGTGGCGGCCGCAACCACCGTCTTGCCGCTGCCCACATCGCCCTGCAGCAAGCGCGCCATCGGCACCGGCCGCGCCATATCGCGGAAGATCTCATCGAGCGCGCGCTGCTGTGCGCCCGTCATCTTGAACGGCAGCTGCTCCACAAACGCGGCGTGGATTGTGTCATCGCGCTCGATCGCATAGCCCTTCTCGGCCTGCCAGTGAACCTTGCGCTGGAGCACACCAAGCTGGATCAGCAAAAACTCATCAAACGCCAGCCGACGGCGCGAGCGCTCGATCTGGGTTTGATCAGCCGGAAAATGGATCTGCGCCAGCGCTTCACCAAGCGGCAACAGCCCGGCACGCTCGCAGATATAGGTCGGCAGATGATCGGGTACCAGCGATGCAGCAAAATCGACAACCGCCTTGATGTGTGTGCGCGCGCTGCGTTCGATAAGCCCTTTGGTCAGCGGATGCACCGGTACCAACCGCCCGGCGTGAACCAACTCGTCCTCGGTAAATGGCTGCCAATCGGGCGTATTCATCTGCCGCAGCCCAAGGTACGATTCGACCTTGCCGCTGATCACAATCCGGCTGCCGACCGGGATCTGCTTGGCGAGCCACGGCTGGCGGTAGAAGACCGCCTTGATCGCGCCGCTGTCGTCGCTCACCACCACTTCGATCCCGCTGCCCGCGCGCATGCTAAATGTGCGAACATCGCTGACCGTGCCGACGACCGTCACCACCTCACCGACCGTCAATTCGACGATTGGGCGCTGTTTGGTGTAATCATCGTAGCGATGTGGGAAATGGTAGAGCAGTTCGTAAAGCGTACGCACGCCCAGCTTCCGAAACGACTGCGCAGTAGACGGGCCGATGCCGGGGAATTCGTGCAGCGGCGAATCGATACCCAGCGGCGCGGTGGGCTTGGCGGCTGCAGCGGGTTTCTTTGCGGCGGGTTTCTTTGTAGTAGGGGCGCGCTCCGGTGGGGCAGAGCGCGGCTCTGCCCGTACAGGTTCGGGTGGCTTGCGAAACAACGCGCGCAACTCTTCGAGCGCGACGCCGACACGCGCGCTTCGCGCCGCGAGATCAAGTACGGTATAGCCGACAAATGATTCAATCACGCGCCGAACCGTCGAACTGCTCAGCGCGGAAATCGACTCTTCGCACCAACTCGCGAGTGTGGCTTCGAGGCCATCGCCCTCGCAGCCACGCTTTTGCTCATCCGCAAGCATGCGGCCCAGCTCGATAATCTGTTCTTTTCCGTCCATCGCTGCGCTACTCACCTGCACCACACTCGTACATATGTGTCAGTATTCTAGCACACGCGCGTGGGGTCGGATCAACCAATCAGGCAATCGCGATGATCTGCCCGGGCCTAGCCTCTGCCAGCCAGCAGATGCGCCGACACACCCTCGAAGACCGCCACACCCATCGCGCCTGGCCCAAGATATGCGCCCATACTCGGCGTAAACTGCGCGATCTGAACCTTCTCTCGCGGGAAGATCGGCTCGAGCTTTTCGAGCAACTTCTCGATATCTTCGGGCGTCGTCGCATACAGCGCGACGACTTCTTCGACGTGTGGAAAATCTTCGACAAACGTATACAACCCCTCGATCGCCTTGGCACGCGTGCGGGTGCGCTCATACGGCACAATCTCGCCATCGTCCAGCAGCATCAAGGGCTTGATACGCTGCATACTGCCCAGCACCGAGGTTGCCAGACCAAGCCGCCCGCTCTTTTCGAGATACTCAATCGTATCGACAAAAAAGACCAGGTGGCAACTTTGCACCAAACGACTGATCAAATCCGACATCTGGCTGACGGTAGCACCCGCCTTGACTGCGCGCGCCGCATGGGTGACCACCAGACCGAGCGCCATCGAGGCCAGCTTACTATCGATGATTTCGATCCGCGCCGCAGAGGGTGGCAGCTTGATGCGCGCCTGTTGTGCCGCGTGATAGGCACCATTGACCCGGCCAGACATGTGGATCGAGAAGACGTGATCGTACTCGAGCGAGAGCCGCCGAAAGACATGCTCAAACGGCTGGGTCGTCGGCGGTACCGTGCTGACCGAATGACGGTCATCCTCAAGGTATTCGTAAAACTGGTCGCTATTGATATCGAACCCGGCGCGCAGCACCTGATCATCGATTTGCAATAGCGTCGGAATAATTTCGATACCAAGTTCGTGGGCTTCGGCGAGCGAAATATCGCTCGTGCTATCGGTGACAATCTTGATACCAGCCATGCGGGCTCCTGAACAGACACGACGGGCGGTGCATCAGCGCACGCCCTGCAGCCGAATATTGACGTGTGTGGCGAGCGCGAGACCGTGCTGTACTTCCTGTTCGATCGCTGTTGCGAGCGCACTGGCGGTCGGCGCGATCGGCGTACCTGGCGCGAGAATGATCCCGATATCGATCACCAGCGGTGTGCTGGCAGCATATACCATAATCCCTGACGCCGCACGATTCCAGGGCAACTCGGGCGACGCCCCACTGTGCCCCTGGATCGACGCCAGTGCCGCGACACCCGGATGGTTATGTGCCACGCCGATCACCAGCGCGTGGAGCGCCGCCAGCGAGAACGTGATTGCGCCAGCCGGACGCGCGGGTACACCGCTGATCACACTGCGCCCCTGCTGCTCCACACACGCCTCGCTCTCATCTGCCAAACCCGCGCCATTATAGTAGATGGCTGCCCGTCACGCAACAGGCACGATCCGCGCCGCCCCCGCCGCGCCGCTTCGGCCGTACTTGACGCACCCCGCCCCCGCGTGCATACTGGCGGCATGGAAACGATCGCTCGGCTGCTCCTGATCTTGCTGCTCACTACACCCATCGGCGCACCTGCCGCGCTGGCATCCGCCGATCTTCCCGCGCTGGTATTTGTGGCGCGCGCGCGTGCTGCAACGCCCGACACGATCTTTCCGGGGGATACCGGCCCGGCCGGCCACCTGACGACCGGGCTCGCGCGCGTTGCACCCGGCAGCAAGCTCTTGCTGCGTGACCCCGATGGTACATTGCGCTTGCTGCTCGACACCGCGCTGCCCGCCGGAGACCCGCAGAATATGCTCGGTCTTGTCGATCTGCAATCGCCCGATGTCGCGTTTGATGCACGCCAGATTGTCTTCGCTGGCGCAACCGCGTTCGATGCCGATGGCCAGGCGACCTGGCGTATCTTCCGGCTGCATGTCGATGGTACCGGGTTGCGCCAGCTGACACACAACGACCGCATCGCGACGTTGCCGCCCGCCGCCGCAGCGACTTACACCGATTACGATGACCTGTTCCCCGCGTTTCTCGCCGATGGCCGGGTGGTCTTCTCCTCCTCACGCTACCCGAGCGTCGCGCCCTATGATGCACGGCCGACCTTTAATCTCTATACGATCGCGCCCGACGGCAGCGACATGCGCCGGATCACGACCGAACGTGGCGGTGCGCTCCATCCAACCGCGCTCCCCGATGGCCGGATCGTCTTCAGCCGCTGGTGGATCAATTTCAACCAGCCCTCCGAAACCGGTATCTACAACCGGGTCGATAACCGGCGTGGCGATACGATCGTGCGCAATGCCCGCGGCCAACCAATCATCGTATCACGCGAAACCGTGACGGCAGCGGGGCCGGTACGCGCGGAGCGCAATCCGGCGGTAACGACACCGGTGACGGATCTGGTAGGGGCGGAACGCGTTCCACCCCTACCGACCGCCCCACCAACCGCATCACCGCGCCCGACGATCTGGCCCACCGCGCGCCCGGCCGAACAACGCCTGACTCCTTTGCCGACGCGTACACCCGTAGCGACACCCATAGCGACACAGCTTGCGGTGTCCGCTGCGGCGACGGCTGTGGCGCTCCCGCTCTCTCCCGCACCACTACGCCAGGTAATCGTCGAACGCCCATTGCTCGGCACGCGGTTGAGCGATGGCACGCTGGTGTACGCCAATGTCGCCGAGAGCTTCCGCCCGGCGCGCGCACGGCTCACAGATGGCACGCTGGTAGACGAAGCGCCGGACAGCTGGCACCTGATGGCGATCGACGCCGCAGGCCACGATCTGACGCGCTACGCCTGGACGCCACGCTTCGCAGGAAACCTCGCCGATGACGATGGCAACGATACCTTCAACGCGGCGCAGCCCGCACTGGTGCCAGCAGGCGACGCATGGCTGGTGGCATATACCACACAGCGCGACGGGACGATGGCGCACACCACCACCGGCACCGGCGTGCGCGTGGCAGTGCCGGGGATCGCCGCCGCCGCACAGAACACCACCGAATCGATCGCTGGCCACCGCTGGGATATGGCGCGCGCGCTCGATGGCCCGTATGCGCTGGCACCCGCCGGGCTCCCCGATGGCCGGATTATTGTCTCGCAGTCGGTCGATGCGGCAGCAGTACCCGCCTACCAGCACACGCTCCCGCCCGGTAGCGCACGCACCAGGCTGCGCGTCCAGGCCGGCCCACGACGCTACATCCTGCGCGTGCTCGCGCCAGACGGCAGCCGGGCGCAGGATGTGCTGCTGCCCGCGTTGCCAACTGCCTACGATGCCGTCGATGCCGCCGCACTGGTGGTGCGCCCGGTTGGCACCGCATCCGGCCAGTGGCGGCTACCGGTCGTCGATAATCAACCCGCCGCCGATGATAATCCGGCGCGCTGGAACGTGCCGCGCGGTCTGGTCGATACTTTTGGCGCGGCGGCTTATCCGTGGAGCACGCGTGATCTAGCCGACGTGGCGCTGGTCACGATCCACAATCCCAACGTCTATGCCAACCCGCCCGCCGGACTTGCGCATATCAACAACTCGCCGCCGGTCGGCAGCGTGGCGTTTGCCGATGTGTATATCGACCCGGCCGCGTTGCGTGGTGGCGGGCGGCGCGCGGGCGTTCCCGATGATCAGGCGCGCGCCGTCAAGTGGATCACCGTACCGGTGGACGCGCGTGGTGCGTTCACCGCATCTGCGCCCGCCGATGTGCCCATGTTCATCGTGCTGCGCAATGCTGCGGGGCAGATTGTGCGCGGCGGCAATCGTGGTGATCTGGCGATCGCGCAGGGCAACGCGCCCGCGCGCGCTGGCCGCCCACTGCTATGCATTGGCTGCCATATGGGGCACACCAGCGGCTCGCTCGCCGGCCAGCCGCTGGCCGCGCTGGGGTGGACAAACATCGCGCCTGCGGCAACGACGCTGGCACCACTGGTCGATCGCACCGCTGCCGCCTGGATGCTGCGCGGCGAGCAACAACAGGCTACGTTGCAATGGGCTGCACCAATGGCGATCCACGCCGTGCGGCTCCACGCCGGTACAGGTGCATTACGCGCCGAGATTCGCTTCTACCGTGGTGCGATCGAAGACCAGACAGCGCGCCGCACGCTCGCGGTGACCGCACAAACGGAGAAGCAGGTCTCACTCACCGCACCCGTCGCGGCAGACCGGCTGGTGCTGCTGGTCAGCGGCACGCGCGGCAGCACCCTGCAAGAGGTCGAGGTGATCGGGCAGGGTGCCACAGCCGCTGCCTTACGCCAGCGCCCCAGCAGCGTGCAGTTGCCGCTGATAGTACGTTGAAAGGAGCGCAGTGTGGCACGGATCGTCTTTATCAATGTTCCCGCTCACGGGCATACTAATCCAACCCTGCCACTGGTACAGGAATTGGTCGACCGCGGCCATTCAGTTATCTATTACTCGTTTGATGCGTTTAGTGCGGCGATTACGCGTGCCGGGGCGACGTTTCGTAGCTACCAGCATCTGATGACAGTCGATTACACTCGCCCCGATCCCAACTTGTTCCGGCTTACGACGATGCTCCTGCGCACGACGGCACAGGTGTTGCCGGAATTACGTACGTTAGTAGCAACCGATGCGCCCGACGTTATTATCTACGACTCCCTCTGCCCGTGGGGTAAGTATCTTGCAAAAATCCTGGATGTTCCTGCGATCTGCTCGACGACCACATTTGCGCTGAATGCGCGCGTTGCTGCGAGTTCACCAGGTCAGATCGTCGATTTCGTGCGCATGTATCTGGCTGCACAGCCACATTTGCGTGAATTTCGTGCTATAGCGCACACGTTGCAACAGACATACGGTATACCAAAGCTGCAACCCATCGATCTGCTGCGCAATGACGGCGCACTCAATCTTGTCTACACGTCGACACACCTGCAACCGGCCGTCAAGACATTTCCCGCGCACTATCATTTTGTTGGACCGAGCCTCCCTGCGCGCGATACGACCAGCACGTTTCCCATTTCGCTGCTCGCCGACACGCCGCTGATATACATTTCGCTCGGCACGCTATTCAACGAAAATGTGGCATTCTATCGTCTCTGTTTTGCTGCACTCGCCGATCTGCCCGCGCAGGTACTGATCTCGATCGGCAGCAAACTCGACGCGGCGGCGTTAGGTAATGTGCCCGCGAATACCACGCTACGGGCCTCGGTGCCGCAGATTATGGTATTGCAACGTGCCCAGGCATTCGTCACGCATGGCGGCATGAACAGTGTCCACGAAGCGTTCTGGTACGGTGTACCGATGGTTGTTATCCCGCAAGCGGCCGATCAGCAAATTGTCGCGCAGCGCATTCCAGCGGTCAGTGCGGGGATCTGGCTCGATATGAATCGGCTGACGGCAGCCCAATTACGTGCAGCAATCGAGCGAGTTCTCAGCGAACCGGCTTACCGTGTAGCAAGCCAGGCGATTGGTCAATCGCTCGCCGCCGCAGGTGGCCAGACGCTCGCTGCCGATCTCGTCGAGCAGTTTCTCGCTTCTGCAGCATGATGCGACACAACAACGTCGATTGTTTACAAGAGAGTGGCCTGGTTGGCACTGCTCACTGCGTGCTGATATACTCTATCGAACACAAGATCGTGTGACACGGAGGTCTATAATGAGTGAACTTGTTATTGCAATCGATGATCGTCGTCTTGATCAGCTGCGCGAGCGCGCCAGTCAACTCGGGCTGACGACCGAGGCGCTGGTTCGCAAGCTAATAGACACTACACTTGACAATGATGAGACCGCGTTCGAAGAGATTGCGCGCGAAATTGTGCAGACACACGCTGAACTTTATCGGCGTCTTGCATGACACGCTATCTTTCGACGGAGCATGTACTGCTGTTGTATCAATACGTTGTCGAGCAATCGGGTGGCCTACAGGGACTGCGCGATCGTGGTCTGCTCGAATCTGCGCTGGCTCAGCCACAGATGGCGTTTGGTGGCGAAGAGTTGTATCCAACGCTGCCTGAGAAGACAGCCGCGCTCGGTTTTGCGCTGATCAAGAATCACGCATTCCTCGGTGGTGCGATCCTGAAACGTTGCTGGTACCTCGTGGTTTCATGCGCGCTGTTGCTCGGCGCGTGTGCAACGCCGGTTGTGCCGCCACCCACCCCACCGACTGCCACCATCAGCCAGCAACTACGGGTCGAAAACGTCGGTTCCACGCCAATCACCGGGCTGGTGGTGCTCTTCCCCGGCTCAACCGCCGAGGCGGCCGCCCGCCGTGTGCCGTTTGGCGATCTCGCCGCAGGAGCTACAAGCGCGTATCAGGATGTACCTGGTGGTGTCTACCGCTATGCCGCCTACGAGTATCGTGTCGCGGGGCGAGTCGTCACCCAATTCGTGATGGATTGGATGGGCGAGCAGCCGATGGCCGGGCAGCGTTTCACCTACCGCATTGCACTCGACCCACAACGCGTGCAGGGCGATCAGATCCAATTGATCGAGGTGCTGCCAGAAACACCATAGGGACGCCGCATGCGGCGTCCCTACGGTAATGACATTCCTCGGTTACCGTTGTGCGTTTTACGGCTTCACAATAATCGTATCTGCCTCTGCATTCGTGCGCCCATCACGGTACAGTAGCAGCAAGCCCGTCTGCGACGGCGATGCCAGATCGCCACCCGCCACCGCCTGCGCGGTGAACGCCACATTGCCACCGACCGGCACCGTGATCGTCGGCCCGGTGCTGGCCACAAAGCGCGGCAGGCTACCGGTGTAGGTCATGTTCTCGATCGCATCGGTCTGCTCGCCCGTAAAGTAGTTGTCGAACGCGAAGACCGAGAAATCGAACTGGGTTGCCGGTGTCATCCCCAGCGCCGCGAGCGGCGCAGTCAGGATGATATTTGACGAATTGAGTTCGGCATCGCTAAAGAAGAACGCCTGCGCCCTCCTGGTGGCGAGGTTCGCCACATTCACGACGTTCTGGCCCGTCACACCAAACCCGCTCAACTCGCCGTTGTAGATCACGTAGTCATCCGTACCATCGCGGTTGGTATCGATATAGACATCGAACTCGGCCGGATAGTTCGGGTGCGCGCGCTGGCCAAACGTGTTGATCGCGAACTGTACCGCCGTGCCAATCTGCCGCACGCCAACGCGCCGCAGATCGATGATCGCAAAGTTGTCGCCGGGCTGCGGCAGCAGCTTCTTGGCGATCCGCGGGCTCTCGCCGGTGAGCGAGAAGACCTCGACATCACCATCGACCGCGCCGACGTTCTGCAGCACGACCTCGCGGCCCGCCTTGACGTTATTGCGGTTCGCAATGACGGACGCGGCACGGTGCGGCAGGATCTGCCACGCCAGATGTACGTTGTCGCTGCCCTCAGAAAGGTTGATGTAGCCATCAAACTCGACGCCCTGGAGCAGCGCGCCGTTGCCACCGCTCGGCCCACCGTTGAGGTTGTACAACGGCAGGTTGGCGGCGCGCACGCGCAGTACCACCTCAAACGTGGTGCGGCCATTGGCCGACACCGTCACTGAGGACGGCACCTGCACCTCGACAGCACCACTCGCGGCGTCATCCGCGTAGCGGAACTCCGGCGTAATCGTATACGTGCGTGTGGCGCGGCTGAAGTTTTGTACCACCACGCGCCGCACAAAAGTGCGATCGCCCGTGATTCGGTGGTAGCCAAACGACAGACTGCCCGCCTTATCCTGCGCGTCCCACGCCGCAGTCATGCTGGCGACCGCGCGGTCCACCCGCACTTCGCCGCCACCGATCCGCGTGATCGGGGCCAGCACACCGGGCTCGGTCGACGGGTTGGTAAAGATCTCGGTCTCGGCGGTGTTCATGAGCAACGCCTTGATCACCACTGGCGAGCGCTTCGGATTCTGCTGAATCAGCAGCGCCGCCGCACCCGCGACCATCGGAGCCGCACCCGAAGTACCACCAAACGGCTCGACGCCATCACCCGTGCCGGCGATCGCCGAGATCGACGCACCGGGCGCACCGATATCGGGCTTGATCGCGTTGTAGCTATAGCTCGGCCCGCGCGAGGACGAACCGACAACACTACCCGCCAGGCCGATCGCGATCGCCTGCGAGACCGTCACGTTGACCGGCGCCGTGATGTTGGCCTTGATCGCGTTGCCGGTCGCCCGTGTCACCACCAGTGCTGGCTTGCAGGTGCCGTCCGGCGGGACCGGGCACTCGCCACCGTTCGAGAAACCGACAGCATCACCCGCCGTGATCAGTGCGATGATGATCCCCGTCGCGCCTGCATCGCTGGCGCGCCGTACCTTCTGGCTGATCGAACACGCACCGCGGTCGATCAGGGCAACTTTGCCCGCCGGGTCGGCGAGGTAGGTATCGGCCGGTGTACTGCAACCGCGGCCAACATACACCACATCACCCGTGAACCCGGCACCAATCGGTGCCCAGTCGAGCGCGGCAGTGTTCTTGTACAGGCCCGCGATGTTTGCCGGGCTGTTGATCTGCAGCGGATACGTGAGCGCGCTCGGCACCTGCGTCTGCGCGACGCTGATCACCTCGGGCGTCGAGGATGGTGAGCCCAAGATGTACGGCCGGTCGGCGCTGTTGCCCGCCGATACGACCACCGTGACACCAAAGCTCACTGCGTTGGCGCTCGCCTCGCTCAGGTCATCTTCGCGCTGGCCATACGATGAGCCAAGCGACATGTTGATCACATCGACCGCATCCGAGACATCACCGTCGCCGTTCGGGTCAAGCGAGTAGTCGACACCTTTCAGCAGCGCCACACCGTTGCACGATGACGCGACCGCTGAGCAGACCTTGACCGCCACGATGCCGGCACCCGGCGCAACGCCAACATGCGTGCCGTCGTTGCTGCGGCCCGCGATAATATCGGCGACGTGCGTACCGTGACCCTGGTAATCGATCGGGTCAGGGTCTTCGGTGCGGTCACCTTTTGGCCACGCCTCGCCCACAAAGTCGAAGCCCGCGACCACCTTGGCGGTGGGGAACAGGCCATCGAGCGTCGTCGTGCGCGGGTCGCTCGGATTGACACCATACGCCGCTTCATAATCGGCCAGCGTGCCACCACCACCGAGATTGCGGTGGGTGTAATCGACGCCCGAGTCAAGCACCGCGACCTTGACACCCGTACCGTCGATGCCCGCCTGCTGCACCGCCGTTGCGCCGATGTACGGCACCGTTTCGCTCAGGTCGAGCACATATTCGCCAAGTTTGCGCACCGAGCGCACGCCGGGCAATCCGGCGATCGCCGCCACCTTTGTGGCATCGACGGTAAAGATCACCGCGTTGAGCGCCTTCGTCACGCGGCCCGTCTCGACGCCGCCGAGCGCCGCAACCTGCGCTGCCAGCGCGCTCTGCTTCTGCAAAAGACCCCGGCCATAGGTGCGCTGCTGCTCGCCACTGAGCTTGCCACCCTCCTGTTTTGCATCGATACCGTGCGCGAGCGCCACGGGTGCGTCGCTCAAGCGGACAACGATCTCGACGATGCCGCTTGCGGTCTCGAGCTGCTGGTCGATCTCGACGCCCACCGGACCGCCCGGGATCGTGAGATCATCGCCGACGTTCTGTGCCTGAACGGGAACGGCCATACCCACGACCATCGCCGCCGTCACAATTGCCCCGAGAAACCGTACGCGTGGATTCCTGCGTAATCCTGCCTGTGCCATGTTGCCTGGCTCCTTACTCACCGTCGAATATGCAGATCGAACGCCATCGAGCAAACACCGATGTATGGCAACCTACCTGCAATTGATTGCCACACGCGCACTGGCAAAATATGCCAGGCCGGTGCGTTATTCATTTTCTTCTCACAGTCGCGCCATCATACATATGTTAAGGAACTATTGTCAAGTGAAATGACAGGTCTGTCATTTTTGCAGATGTCGGTGACCACGCGCCGCAGCCCACGACGAGGTAGCGTCGTGCATCAGTCACCCATGGGAGCAACACGCATGCTATACTCATCCAATGCATATCAGCGGCACACGCTTCGTTGATCGCAACAGCACGCGCAGCACCGAGGTATTCCGATGCAGGCACCAGCGCAATCGA
>JAYUYF010000676.1:0-2881 GCA_043752605.1 Roseiflexaceae bacterium | reverse complement strand
TTGCAACCGTCTGCCAGATGCTTTGCCCGTACCGGGATCGCGCCGCCATCATCCGCGTAGCAGCGGGCGGGTGAGGCAGGTCGGGCCACCCTCGGCTTTGAGCGAGAGTTCATCGCCGACGTAGGTCAGAACTTCGCAGCCCGCCGCTTCGAGACGGCGTCTGGTTTCGGAGTTGTTGCGCAGCAGGAGGCAAACGCCCGGCGCGAGTGCCAGCACATTGGGGGCCTGGGTAGCGAATTCGTGTTCGGGGACTTCGATCAGGGTAATCTTGCGGCGCTGTAATTCCTGATAAAACGGGACACTCATGAGTGGCGGATAGACCACGGCGGTGTGGGTATCGACCATACTTATCAGCGAGAGCAGGTGCAGGCAGGCCGCCGGGCCGGTAAAATACGGAAGTTCGACAGGCAACACGGTGATATCCGGGCCGAGCGCGGCGGCGATCTGGCGCACACCTGCGGCGTTGGTGCGAAAGCCAAGACCGACAGCGAGCGTTGTCTCGTCGAGCCAGAACATGTCGCCGCTCTCCGCGAGCGCATCGCCAGCGAGGCGTGCAAGGATCGGAATATCAAGCGCGGTCAGTTGCGCGGCCATCGCATCTGCTTCGCCGCGCCGCAGCACCTTGCCCATCTGCATAATAATCGCGCCGCGATCGGTGATCAGCACCGGGTCGAAGACAAAGATCGAATCGGCACGACCGGGCTGGGGTATATCGTGGTCAATGACTTCAGCACCGGCGGCGCGCAGCAGATCGGTCAGCGCATCGTGTTCGGCCTGGGCGCGTGCGAGGTCGATCGGCGCGGCGTAGTGCCAGGTGGCTGGATCAGCATCGCCAAATGCGGCATCGGGGCGTTTGACGAGGACGCGCCGCAGTGGTGTGACCATGGATTGGCCGCCGTAGGTGGGGGGCATGGGTGGATCCTTTCGTTGGCAGAGATCATGCAGGGCCGAAGCATTCCGACTGCGGCTTGCCAGCCGCAGGGAATGCTTCGGCCTTACGATGGGCGGGCGGCGACGGGCGGCAGGCGTACGGACGCAGCATGCTGCGTCCCAACAGGGCGTGGGCGGGCGGCAGGCGACGGGCGGACGCGCCCCACCCGCGATCACGCATCCCCTGCCGCACGGCGCAATTTTTCGTCCATGCGGCGTTCGGCATCGAGCCGTTCGAGCGGCCGGTCGGTCATGTCGACAAAGCGCATGCCCGCAGCGAGCAGCGGGTGGACGGCTGCGATCTGCGTGTAGATCTCCTGCGCGACGCGGCGGTAAGCGATATGGCCCTGCGGTGCGCTGCGCAGCTCGCAGAAATGATACGCCTCGCGCAGGTTCATGGTGATCCGCCAGCTAAT
The DNA here is from genome assembly GCA_043752605.1 of Roseiflexaceae bacterium. Lineage (GTDB taxonomy): Bacteria > Chloroflexota > Chloroflexia > Chloroflexales > Roseiflexaceae > JAYUYF01. Next base: position 1,535 of record JAYUYF010000676.1, on the reverse strand, counting down.
GCGGTAGGCAAACGGCACCACATATTGCGCTTCCTCGGGTAATTCGGCGGCGATCTGCGTGTACGTGGCAGCTGCGGTCTCGATCGCGGCGCTGTAGGACTGCGCGAGACCGGCTTCGACAAGCTCGGGTGGCGTGACAAAGCCGAGGCCGGTGGTGTACGGGCGGCGCTCCTGACTGAGCATGCGGTGGCGCTGCAAATCGCGGTAGGCGCCGATATCGGCGGTGATCACAAACGTGTAGCGCGCCTCTTCGAGCGCGCGACCGGGGCGATGGAAGCGCACATTGCGTTCGCCGACGTAGGCATGGAGCAGCGCAGCGCGTTCGCTTGCGGGCATTGTGGCGGCGTGCTGCCGCAGGGCATCGAGCGGTAGATCGCTATGCGGGTAGAGGATCGCGGCCAGCACGCGCGCCTCGCCGTCGGCATCGGCGTCTATGAGTGCGACGAGTGGCGCGGGCGCGCTGGCGGTGGGCAGCGCGAGCGCAGCGGCGGCGGCGGCGCTCTGTGCGCGGGTGGTGCGCAGGTAGCTGGCATAGGCCGCACCGCGTTCAGTTTTGGCACGCTTGACGAACGACGGGATCAGCGCATCGAGGCTCTGCTGCATGCCATCGGCAATCGTGTGCAATTCGGTGAGCGGCTGTGCGCGCAGGCGCGTGATCAGATATTCGTAGGCGCGCCCGTTGCCAAACAGGCCGACGTTGGTGCGCGTCGCCATTGGCAGCAGGCCGCGCAGCAGATCGCAGGCCTTGGCGCGTGTGGCGCTGGCGTAGGCGCGTTCGCCGGTGTTTGCATCGCGTGGGGAACTCGCGCGCACCGCCGCCAGCGTCGGCTCCATCAAATCGGCGTAGGTGCTAAACAGCCCGTCGAGCGTGGCCGCGTAGGCGCTGGCGTGGCGTGAGGCCATGATGGTTGGTTCGCGCACGTAACGATAACGGCCGCCTACCATACTATCGAAGCGTACATAGCGCGTCGATTTTTCGAGCGGGCTGAGACCGATGCGCGCATCTTCAATGACTTTGGCGGCGATGTTGCTGATCTGCTCGCAGGCCAGGTGTGCGCCGCCGAGCTCGGCGACCGAGTCATCGCCGTAGCCGAGCAAGACCCGGTCATAGAAAGCCTCGGCGCGGCGGGTGGCATCGATCTGGGCGGCGGCTACGGTGGTATCGCCCGCCAGTGCGCCAAAGGCGGCATCGGGCGCACGCATAAATTCATCGAGCAGGATGCGGCGCAGGCTGTGTTCGGAGCGACTATAACGTGAAAAGAGCGCACCCTTTACCACCTCGGGCAGGTTGCGCAGGCCGAAGATCGGCGCATCGAGATCGGTGAGGAACGGCGCAAGCTGGGCGCGTTCGGTTATTGTAAGCGGTGGTTCGCCGTCGTGCATATTGAGAGACATTGCGCATGGTACAATTCAAACTACTGTATTATACCCGACGAATGTCACTATGCGTAGCGCGACTCTTGATGACCAGACAATCGCTGATTTGCTTGATGTCGTGCGCGATGCACCGCATGCGCTTGTCGTTGCCGATCGCG
>JAYUYF010000675.1:0-2884 GCA_043752605.1 Roseiflexaceae bacterium | reverse complement strand
ATACGTTGCGCAGCGCGATCGGCGCGATTGCGGCTGCGGCAAAATACGGCAGCTCGTTGCCAGATGCCGCGGCGCTGCAGCATCTGTGCGAAGGCTTGCTGGCACGCGATGAAGGCAACGCCAGCCACGCGGCGGCGCTGCTGGCGCGCGCGGCACAGCTCGATCCCGATCTCGCGCCCGCCTGGCGTGGCCTGGCCGCGCTGGCGAGCGCGCGGGGTGCCACGGGTGATGCCGTGCAGCACTGCCGCCGCGCGCTGGCACTCGATGCGCGCGATGCGCGCGCGCTGACGCTGATGGTCGGGGCTTTGCTACGCGGGCGGCGTCACGATGAGGCGCGCGAGGCAGCTATGCGGCTGGCCGAGTTGCGCGACGATGGTACGACGGCCGAGCGTATTTTGCGCAGCTTCGCAGCATGATCGTGGTAGCCGTTGTGGTATACTCACAAATGGAAATTCGACACACCGATCACCCAACCTGAAATCCGGGGAACGCATGCGCAACACACTCCGCACACTGCTGCTCGCCATGCTGCTTGTCAGCGTCGCGCCGACATCGCCCGCAGCGGCGCAACCGAGCTTCACACCCGTCGCGGGTCTGGCATACCGCTATTTTCCAGCTACCGGTCATAGTATCACCCGCAACATCAAGACGTTTTACGAAGCCAACGGCGGCGAGGTCGCTTTTGGTGCCGCGCTCACCGAACTGTTTGTTGAAGATGGTCTGCAGGTACAGTATTTCGAGCGCGCGCGCTTCGAGATTCGGCCCGATGCCGCGCCCACTGAGCGGATCGTGCTGACGCATCTCGGCCGCCAAGCATCTGCTGGCCGCAGCGATCCCGCCTTCCAGTGGTTGGCCGCAGCACCGCCGGGTGCCGAGCAATATTTTGTCGAGAGCGGTCACTCGCTGCGCGGTTTGTTCAACATTTTCTGGTTGAACAACGGCGGCCTGAAAGCGTTTGGCTACCCGATCTCCGAAGAATTGACCGAGACCGAGCCGGATGGGTCGCCGTTGCTGGTGCAATACTTCGAGCGCGTACGCTTCGAATTGCATATCGAGGCCGAGCCCGCCCGTCAGGTACAGCTCACCGATCTCGGTCGCCGGGTGGTGGCGCAGAGCCCGGCGGCTGCCGCAGCGTCTCGTGCTACCGTCCAGCCGCTCACGTTACTTGGCCGCGCGACGACCGGTTACAGCGGCAGTAGCTATGAGCGATCGACCAACGTGGCGCGCTCGGCCAGTATGTTCGAGGGTGCGGTTGTTGCGCCGGGTGCGGTGCACTCGTTCCTCGCAGCCGGTGATATCAGCGAAGCCAATGGCTTTGTCGAGGGCTACGGCATCATCAATGGCCAGCTCGACCGCGTGCTCGCCGGTGGTGTCTGCCAGGTCTCGACGACGCTGTTCCGCGCGGTCAGCAACGCCGGCATGGATATTGTCACCCGCGTGCCGCATTCGTTTGTCGTCAATTTCTACGATAATATCGTCGGCTACGATGCGACGGTCTTTGATCCTGAAGTCGATTTTCGCTGGCGGAATGACAATCCGTATCCGGTGACGATCTGGGTCACCAATGATGCGGCGGCCGGCCGATTGACGATCGAGATCTATAGCACTGGCACGGATGGCCGGATGATCGAAGTCGGTACGCCTGCGGTGAGCAATGTGCGTCAGCCCGGTGCGGCAATCTGGCGATTTGACCCGAAGATGGCACCCGGCAAGGTCAAACAATTGGTTTACGGTCGTCCGGGCATGAATGTGCTGCTGACGCGCGTCGTGCGGCTCCCCGATGGGCGAGTGCTCCACAATGATCGTTTCAATACGTCGTATCTGCCCTGGAATGATCAGTACAGTTATGGTGCCGGTGTGCGCCCGCCGAGCACAAGCCCCACGCCATAATCACCGAATGGCCGCAGTGTTGTGGTCGTAGTGGATTGCATAGAGCCAAAGGAGCCGGACCATGATGACCAGAGGTGCGTCGGTGCAGGAGATGATCCCGCAGAGTATCGCGGTGATGACGAAGCCAAGCGTGGCGACGTTCGAGCAGTACGAGCGGCGCGGTGGCCAGCGCGAGGCGCTGACGTATGTGGGTGCGGCGGCGGCGATTGCGGCGGTGGCAGCGTTGATTGGTGGGCTGATCAGCCTGGCATTTGGTGGCAGCATTATCACAGCAATCGTCGGTGCAATCTTTGCGGCGATCGCGACGGTGGTATCGTTCTTTGTATACGCCTGGCTGGTGTTTACGGTCGGTAAGGCACAGGGTGGCACCGGCACGCAGGACGAGGTCTTCTACTCGCTATCGCTCTTCCAGGCCCCTATCCAGGCGATCAACGGTGCGGTTGGCGCGATTCCGATCCTTGGCTGCCTGGCCGTCCCGCTGACATTTGCGCTTGGTATCTATGGTATATTCCTCGGCTATCTGGCGGTACGGAGCAGTATGAACCTCGATCAGAACAAGGCGATCATCACGATGGTCGTTGCGTTCCTCGGCACACTCGTGATAAGTGCGATCTTTGGCGCTATTATGCTCTTTATTCTCACGGCACTTGGGGTTTCCACGATGCCTGCTGATATGTCTATCCCTACGAGCTAGCATCCTGATCTACTCCTCTGGCGTACATCTTGCAACCCCTTTGTGCCCGTGTGGTACAAAGGGGTTGTTTGCGCATCCGCACGCCTGTGCGTTGCGTAACCTTATTTGATGAGCTTTGTGAAGAATCGAACAAATGTGGTCGACCCGTTTTTCTCTGCTACCAGTGGTACGCCGCTGATCCAGCTCGATGCCGTGAGCAAGCGCTTTGTCGAGGCCGGCCGTGAGCGCGTGGTGCTCGATGCCGTCAGCGCAAGCTTTGCCGCCGGTGCGTGTGTGGTGCTGGTGGGCAAGAGTGGCAGT
>JAYUYF010000674.1:0-2884 GCA_043752605.1 Roseiflexaceae bacterium | reverse complement strand
ATGCGCGCGCCCGCTGGCAGGCCAACCCGATCGCGCACTACCTGCTCACCAGCGAGACCGGCGATGGCTGTATCCTCAGTGCCGAAGTACGCGCCGAGCAGGTCGTGCGGCTCATCCAGCGCGATCCGTGTGCCCATCCGGCCGCGACAGTCAGCGAACTGTTTCGCGCCGTCGGCTATATTCCGGCCGACCAGCATTTTTGTACTGGCGCGAGCTGTACCTGCAAAACCGATACCGGTGGCCGCGTGCAGTACGATCGCACCCACGGTTATCCGCAGCGGATCGTCTTCTGGTCATATCGTAGCGCCAACTGGACCCGCAGCGGCTACTGGCATTCTGTCGAACTTAATCGCCAACTGCCGCAATGCGACCGCCGCAGCGAGGCGCTGATGATCCGGCATGTGCAGATCGAACCGCTACCATGAGGAGCGTCGCCCACGCGGCCGCGCAGCTGCGCCCGTTTGCGGTTGCAACACAGATCGCCGCCTTCGCCGATCTGGCATGTGCCCAGCTTATCCAGCGCGATGCCGATTCCGCCGGGGTGGGCGCGCTGCTCGACGGGCTGCCGTGGGAGGATCCGGGCGGCGCGGTGATTGCCTGGGATGCCGCGCTGCGCGCTGCTGAACCCGGCGTGTTTGGTGCGTTGGATCAAGCGCTCGCCGATCAGCGCCAGAGCGGTGCCTACTACACACCACCCGCTATTGCCGCACAGCTCGCACAGGATCTCATGACTCCACCCTGGCCCGCAGCCCCCGCCCCAATCTGTGACCCGGCGATGGGTGGTGGCTGGCTATTGCTCGCAGTCATCGCCGCGATCGCGGCGCAGGGCGTGCCCGCCGCCCACGCGGCTAGCGCGTGCTACGGTGCCGATCTGCGCCCGACCTCGGTCGCCGCCGCACGGCTCGCGCTCTGGGTTGCGGGCGGCGGTGGTGTGCGCCTCGCAGAGCAGCTGGCACAGCAACTGATCTGCGGCGAAAGCCTGCTGGCGATCAACTGGCACACCCGCTTCGCCGCTGTGTTCAGCGGTGCGCAGCCCGGGTTTGCCGCCCTGATCACCAATCCACCCTGGCACTCATACTCCGGCCGCGAGTCGCAGCCGCTCGATGCCGCGCGCCGCGCCGCGCTCGGCTCCCGTTACCGGCTGTTTGGCGGCTGGCCCGCCAGCCACACATGTTTTGCCGAGCTGGGATGGTCACTGCTGCGCGGCGATGGGCGGCTGGCGATCGTCTTGCCCGGCCAGGTCGCGCATCTGGCGCAGTACCAGCCGCTGCGGGCGCATCTCGGCACCCCGCGTGTTGTGCGCGAACTCGGCGAAGGGCAATTTGCGGGTGCAGATACCCCTACCCTGTTGCTCGTGGCGCAGCGCGGTGCGCCAGCTGCCAGCGCACCCGGCTGGGGGAGACCATCAGCGGCGCGCTGGGCGCGCATCGCCGCGCGCAGCAGCCCCCTGCCCGCAGCAGCCTTTGGCGATCCCGGCGTCCACACCGGTAACATGGCGGCGCAGCTCGTCGTGTCTGCCCCGGCTGCCGGTGCCGTGCCGCTAGGTGTTGGTGCCGATATCACGCCCTACCACACCGCAGTCGCACGCCACTGGCTGGTTGTGGCATCACTACCCGCGCCCGGCAGCTACTGGCGGATGAGCGGCCCGGCGCGCTACCAGCAGGCGTGCATCGTCATCCGCCAGACCGCCAGCCACCCGATCGCGGCGTTGCACGATGGTGGGGTATTCCGCAACTCGGTGCTGGCGTGTTATGGTGCGCCCCCGCTCGATGTGTATTTCCTGCTCGCCGTGCTCAACGCGCGGCTCACGCACGCCTACTGGCACGACCACGTGGCCGAATCGCAGCAACGCAGCTTCCCGCAGGTCAAGATCGCCCGGCTGCGCGCGCTACCATTCCCGCGCGTAGCATTCACCAGCGCGCCAGCGCGCCGCCGCGCGCTCGTGGCGGAGCTGCACGCCTGCGCGGCAACCGGCGATGCACAGGCACTGCACCGCTGCGTCAGCGCGCTGGCAGACAGCGGCATCAGCGATGCTCCCCACGACCTGATCGCGGGTCTCGCAGCGCACGCCACCGCCGCCGCAGCTGCGGGCGACACTTTCGCACTCCAGCACGCCAGCGCACTGATCGATGCCGCACTCGAAGCGCTGCTTGGCCTCGCCTACAACGAACTCGCACCGTAATTGGCCGCCCGCCCTGTGGTGACGCAGCATGCGGCGTCCGTCTTCGCCACGTACACGCCATTGTTTACGCTTTTGTACACCCGACCGCGCTACACTCTACCCATACGCAGCAAAGGTTGTGTGAAAAGGAGCAAGACAATGACCTGGCAAATCGACAGCGGACACTCAATAGTACAGTTTACCGCACGGCATATGATGCTCACCAAGGTGCGCGGCGAATTCGCGCAATTCAGCGGCGAGCTTGATCTCAACGAAGCCGAGCCAACGCGCTCGACCGTCAACGTCAGCATCGATGTGGCGAGCCTCTCGACGCGCGACGAGAAGCGCGATGGGCACCTCAAGTCGCCCGATTTCTTCAACGTCGAGGCATTCCCGCATATGACGTTTGTCAGCACCAGCGTCGAGCAGACCGGTGGTGATACCGGCAAACTCCACGGCCATCTGACGATCAAAGACATCACCAAGCCCGTTGCCCTCGATGTCGAGTACCTCGGCCAGCAAAAATCGCCGTGGGGTACCACCAGCGCCGGTTTTGTGGCGAGCACGCGCATCAACCGCAAGGAGTGGGGCCTGACGTGGAACGTAGCCCTCGAGAGCGGTGGTGTCCTCGTCGGCGAAGATATCGATATCCGCATCGAAATCGAAGCCGTCAAGGCGTAACGACCCCACGCACGTAGGGACGCGGCATGCCGCGTCCGCCCC
>JAYUYF010000673.1:0-2892 GCA_043752605.1 Roseiflexaceae bacterium | reverse complement strand
ACAGCGCTGGCAGCGGCAGGGGCCGAGATTGTCGAAGGGAATATGGGCGACCGGGCGCGTCTCATCGACATAAGTCAGGGAATTGATGCAGTCATGTTGCTGATCCCATTCGCGCTCGCGAACCCGGCCGATGGCATCACCTACGGTCGCAATGTGATCGACGCTGCCCGGGCGGCAGGTGTGCGGCGGATCATCTGGAACGCCAGCGGCCCGGTGGTCTTTGATGCAGCTGCAGGCGCACCAGCCGAACCGCGCTAGGCGATTCTCGATCATCTGCGCGCGAGCGACATCCCCTTCACGGTATTTACTCCGACGATCTATGCCGAGCACCTGCTCGGGCCGTGGACCGCGCCCGCTGTCGCCTCGATCGATGAAGTCCCCTACGCGACGCCGCCCGCGATGCGCGTTGCGTGGATCGCGGCGGCCGACCTTGCGGCGCTGATGGTGGCTGCCATCGAGAAACCTGAGCTTGCCGGGCGCATCATTCCCGTCAGCGGCCCCGAGGCGCTCTCGGGCCACGATCTCGCCGCAGCGTTCAGCCAAGCCCTTGGCCGACCGTATCAGTATCGCGGGTTGCCGCCCGCCGAGTTTGGTGCGATCCTCGATCGCGTGTTTGGGCCGGGCGCGTGCGCGGGTGCGGCTGCGGTGTACGGGCCGCTGTGGGAGATGCCCGAACCACCGGCGCTTGCCGTCGACATGCAGCCGGTGTTGGCGCAGTTGCCCGTGCAGATGCAGACCCTGCGCGCGTGGATCGCCGATCACGCCGCGCGCCGCGCCGCCATCCCCGCGCCCGCGCGATCCCGCGCCATCCCCGCGCCATCCCCGCGCACGCCCGCGCCGCCATCCCCGCGCCGGGCCCTACCCCCGCATCCGCGCGGCCAGATATGCGCCGAGCAGCAACCGCGTCTCGTGTAGCACTGCCTCCATCGCCGGATATCCTGTCTGCTCCTTCGTCTGGATCGCAAGACCGAGCATGGCATTCTTGGTCGTCATCACGGTTTGCGCAATCGTGTGTGCTGCGCTGGGCGCAAGGTGGGGTGCGCGCTCCGCGATGATCTGCGTGATCTTGTCTGCCACCTGCGCGCTGATCACCTGCACCGCACCCGCGAGATGCGGATGCGCGCCAGCACTCAGGACGATCCGAGTGAAGCCAAATCGTGCGCTGCCAAACGCTGCCAGCCCATCGAGTAATTCCCCTGCCAGAATGTGTGGGTCTTGCGAGCCGTGCATTAGCAATGCGTCGTAGACCGCGAGCATCTCGGTGGCATAATCATCCGCGACGGCGTGCAGCAGCGCTTGCTTATCGGCAAAATACTGGTAAATCGAGCCGACTGGCACACCCGCGCGCGCGGCGATCGCGTTTGTCGTCGCTGTCTCGTAGCCCGCCTCGCCAAATACCGCTTCGGCTGCCGCGACGATCGCTGCCACGCGTTCGCGTCCGCGCGCCTGCGTCGGCACTCTGCGAATCGTCATACCGCTCTCCCTGACCCGCTTGACAACATGAGTAAAAGCTCATATCATAAACATGAGTATATATTCACGTATTTCGTAAAGAAGTATAACGCAGCCAGCAGGCGGCGGCAAGCGAGGAGCAGGGCAATGCACGCATTTGTGACGGGAGCGACGGGGATGCTGGGGAGTAATATCGTGCGCCAGCTGCTGACGGCAGGGCACCAGGTGACGGCGCTGGTGCGTTCCGAGGAGAAGGCGCGCCGCCAGTTCGCCGGGCTCGATGTCCGTGTCGTGGCGGGTGATATCGACGATGTTGATCTCTTTGCAGCGCATATGAACGGTTGCGATACAATATTCCATACGGCCGCCTATTTTCGCGAATATTTTGGCCTGGGCGATCATCAGGCGATGCTGCAACGCCTGAATGTCGATGCCACACTGGCGCTGATCGCCGCAGCCGAGCAGCAGCGCGTCCAGACCTTTGTGCATATCAGCTCGTCGGGCGTGATCGGCATGCACCCCGGCCAGACGATCGGCGATGAGACCAGTGCACCCGATGCGCCGGTGTTTGCCAATCTGTATTTTACGAGCAAGCTGCTGTGCGAACAGGCGATCGCGCGCGTGTTGCCGAGCACGAAACTCAGGATTGTACAGATCCTGCCGGGCTGGATGATGGGGCCGGGCGATGATGCGCCCACGGCGTCTGGGCGGCTGGTCGTCGACATGCTCAACCAGCAGTTGCCCGCAACGATCCCGGGCGGCGGCGCGCTCGTCGACACCCGCGATGTGGCGGCGACGACGATCGTGGCGGCGACGCGTGGACTCCATGGCGCGCGCTATATTGTGGGTGGCGATACGTTCTACTCGCTACGACAGATCGCCACGCTGGTCGAACACGCCAGTGGCGTGCCCGCACCACGCATGCATCTACCGTGGCCGGCTGCGCTCGCAATGGCCACCGTCGTCGAGCAGGTGGGCCGGATCCGTGGCGAGCAACCGCTGATGACGGTCTCTGGCATCCGCACGTTGCGCGAGGTGCGGCGCACCAGCTCGGCCAAAGCGATCCACGAACTGGGTGCCACGTTTCGCCCCGTCGATGAGACCATCCGCGATACGGTGGCCTGGTACCGGACCAACCGGCGCGACATGTTGACGCCACGCGCGATGGTGGCGGCGGGGGCGGCGAGCGCATCGTGATGCGCCCGGATCATGTAGGGCCGAAGCATTCCCGTGCGATCGCCATCGCACGGGAATGCTTCGGCCCCTCTCCGCGCCGGAGCGGGGGATGAGGTGAGGTCGCGTCCGTCCCTACACGATCTCCAGCCCGTCGGCATCGGGCAACTGCGGGAAGGGTGCCGTCGGCAGCGTCTGGTACCAGTAGGCCACTGAGGCAATATCGTCTTGCAGGGGCAAATAGCGATGCCCACTGCGCCAGCCGAG
>JAYUYF010000672.1:0-2901 GCA_043752605.1 Roseiflexaceae bacterium | reverse complement strand
GCGCGCGGTTGACAAAAAAGATCGATTCCGGGCTCGAAAACCCTTTAAAAAACGGGTACCAGGGCGTCAGATACGCATCGCCCGCGAGCGTCGCACCTACCAGCACATAGACGCCGTAGCGCGGCTGATAGATCGCCGCACCAATCGCGACAAAGAACAGCACCCACGCGATGAACGGCGCAATATCCTCGCTGCGCCACATCAACCGTACAATATACAGCGCCACCATCGATGCAAGTAGTGGCGCACCGATCTGAATCAGCCGCGCAGTACGCTCGCTAGTGCGAACGTCGGTTCGACGATGATTGGTGAGGATCGGTGGGAGTGAGTCGATCATCGCGTCCCTCAGATACGTCGGAAGTAGTAGTAACCGATCGCAGTGAGACAGGCGATCAGAAAGAGCATCGGCCCGGCCCAGCGGCTATCTTGATCTTTTATCAGCACTCCTACCAGACAACTGGCGAGAATGAATGTAATAAACCAGCTCATCGCTCAACCCTCGCGCGAAGTAGGTCTTATCGGTAACATACTCTTGCAGTCTACCAGAAAACACCTGGCATGTGATGAACAATAGATTTCAAATTTGCAACATGATGAACATGGCTTCAGACGCGCTCGCTGACGCGACCGATCAAACACTTGAGGTAGCGGCCCTCGGGAAACTGCGGTGGCACAGGATGATCCAGTGCGTGCCCGGCATCGTAGAGCAGTTGTACCCGCCGATCAGCGCTCGCAGCTGCCTCAGCTACGACCTCGCGGAATGCCTCTGGCCCAACCTGGCTGGTGCAACTGGCGCTGACGATCAGCCCGCCCGGTACGACGCAACGCAGCGCAGCATTGTTGAGCCGCGTGTAGGCGTGGAGCGCAGCCGGCCGCTGCTCGCGGTTGCGGGCAAAACTTGGCGGGTCGACGATTACCATGTCAAATCGGCGGCCTTCGGCAGCATAGCGTTCGAGCAACGCAAAGCAGTCTTCGGTCACAAACCGATGCCGCGCCAAATCGATGTCATTGAGCACCAGATTCGCTTCGGTCGCCTCAGCGAGCCCTTTGCCGATATCGGCGCTGGTGACGTGCCGCGCACCACCACGCAACGCATAGAGCGAGAACGCGCCAGTGTAACTAAAACAGTTCAATATAGTGCGGCCGCTGCTCCACTGTTCGGCAGCACGGCGGTTCTCACGTTGGTCGAGAAACAGGCCGGTCTTCTGCCCATTAAACAAGTCGGCATAAAAGCGTAGACCGTGCTCGACAACCACAAGATCAGCCGGTGGGGCTTCGCCAAGTACCGTGTGGCCGCGCACGCCGGTGGCACGCTCCTCATCTTCGGCGTCACGGCGGCGTACCACAACGCCACGCAAGGCGGGATCGCATGCGTGCAGCGCGCGCACCACCGCGTCGGTCAACGTCGCGACACCAGCGCTGTATGTCGCCAGCACCGCGAAATCGTCATAGCGATCGACGACAATCCCCGGCAGCCCATCGCCCTCGCCAAATAGCCACCGATATGCAGTGATCCCGGTCGCGCGGAGCGGCGCGCGCAATTCCCAGGCCGCGCGCACCTGTGCGACAATCAACGCATCGTCAGGGGCCGATCGCGTGGCAAACAACCGCACCGCGATCGGCCCTGCGGCATCCCAGATCCCGTAGGCCTGGAAGTTGCCGCTGCGCACCCGCACGCGCGCGCCCGGGGGCAGATCGATCTCAGCTGGCACGTGCGTCCGGTAAACCCACGGATGCCCGGCGCTCAGCCGATCGCGCAGACCAGCCGGCAGCCGGATATCCGTCACCCGCGCCATAGTGATACCTCAGCCGTGCTCACGAGCCGCCTTTGGTGCCACGAACACCAGCGGTACGTTTTGCTTCGAGCAACTGAATACTCTCGATCGCCGCCTGCAACGACGATTGCGTTCGCACCGCGCCCAGATCGAGCCCAAGCCCGACCATCGTCTGCGCGACTTCGGGCCGGACGCCAACGATGATTACCGTCGTACCAAGCAACCGCGCGGTATCAAGCACCTCGCGCAGCCCACGTGCCACCTGGGTATCGATCACGGGTACGCCGGTGATATCGAGTACCAGCCAGCGCGCCGCGCTACGGCTGACGGCGTCGAGCGCCTGCATCAGCAGATCATCGAGCCGGTAGGTATCCAGATCGCCGACCAGCGGCACCACCAGCGTCCCATCGAGCACCGGCAGCACAGGGACGCTCATCTCACGCAAGCGCTGACGTTGTGTTGTGTTTTCCTCCGTCAGCCGTTGTTGTTCGTCTGCACGCCGCTGTGCTTCATCGAGCGCCTGACCAAGCGCAGTCGTACGATCCACCACCTGTTGTTCGAGTGATTCGCGCAGCGCAAGCAATGCAATGTTGCTCTGCTCACGATCGTGCAGGGCATTAGTCAAATTCGACCAGATAAAAAAGAACAGCATCACCGTGCCGCCGATACAGATCAACATCGTCAGCGGTACGAGCAGCGCAAGATCCCAGCTGATGGGCAGCGCGAACTGCGGCGGCTGCACACCAATCAGCCCGATAATCAGTGTCACTACAAGTGCAGCTATTCCCGTACCAAGAAACAGCACGCGCGAGCGCACCAGCATTGGCAAACTTATGGCAGCCAGCACAAAAAAGACGCTCGTCGGCAGGAGTAGTGGTAGCGCGACCACGATCGATACCGCTGTCACAAGCATCGCAGTGCAGGTAATCGCGAGTGCGCGTACCAGTGTGTGCTCGGTTGTGACCACGCGTGCCACAAAACACGCTACGCCAAATAGCAAGATCGCACCACCAAGTATATTGATCGCCATGACGCCAGTTATCTGACCGATGATCACATACAATGAGGCTATCACTGCCGAGACACTAATCAGCAGCAAGAGAAACTGCCGTACCTGACGGGCGAT
>JAYUYF010000671.1:0-7275 GCA_043752605.1 Roseiflexaceae bacterium | reverse complement strand
GCCCGTCCGCTGGCGGCGGCCCAGCCAGCGTTTGATCGTGGATCGACTGACCTGAAAGGTCGTGATGGCGGTGTCGCGCGGCATCCCGGCATCGAGTGCGGCAAGCACACGTGTGCGTAAATCGACGGAACAGGCTTTCATGACGTAAGTATAGCATGGTTCAACCTATTTGATAACCGCTGTAGATCAAATCTCAGCGAGTTTGGCCCCGTCGACAATTGCGCTCCCCCTCTCCCATTTGGAGCGGGGGCCGGGGGGTGAGGTCAGTAGGGCGCAATATATTTGAGACCACCGCTACAAATCGCACTGACCGCGCGGTTCGTCGCAACCGGGCATGCGCTGCGCGGTCGGCCACGGGCACGTGATCGGCCGCGTTTGGAGGTGCGGGGGCAATGCCACCGCCGCGGGGGTGGTGGGGGCGCGCGGTCGCCCCCGCCCGCTGCGGCGCGCAGCCGCACCCAACGCACGGAGCGTCGCAACCCGGGCAAAAGTCGGGGCGTTTGTACCGAGGATCTCAGGTTGATTGATGCAGGCAGCGCGCACGCGCAGGTCGTCGCTGAACCGTTGGGAAGCCTGCACGATGGCCAATAGTAGCGCCAATTGAGAAGAAAAATAAATAATTGCGCGTTGTGGTTGCGTTCTCAATTTTTCATTTTGCATTCTCCATCTCCACCTCCGGCAGGTGCAGGCGCGTCAGCGTAAGCTCGCGACTGATACCCTTGAGTCGCCGTGGATACGTCTCGGTGATCAGCCTCGCGTCGCCAATAATCTCGCGCACCAGCGGGTCATCGTGCAGTGCATCGCTGATCACAATATCACCACCCTGGCTCTCACCCTGGATGCGCGCCGCCGTATTGACCGTCGAGCCAAAATAGTCGAGCAGATCGTTCGCGTTGACGGCAATACATGGGCCACGATGGAGCCCGAGCTTGATGCGCAACGCCGGGCGACCGCGCGCGATCTCGCCCGCCACAAAATCGCGCTGGATCGCAATCGCGGCCGCGATCGCCTGCTCGCTGCGCGCAAAGACCGCCATCACCGCATCACCGATCGTCTTCACCAGCGTACCATCGTGGCGCGCGATTGCGGCGCTCATCACCGCAAAATGGTCGCGCACGCGGGCGTAGGCTGGCGAATCGCCGATTTCATCATAAATTGCGGTCGAATCCTTCAGATCACTAAACAGGAACGTCAGATTGCGCACGGCCAGACCGATGCCGGGGGCCAACACTTCCGAGGAGAAGAGCGCGCGAAATTCACTGATACTCGTGACGAGTGCAGCGCTCGCTGCGTACTTGCTCCAGCTCGAATCCTCGACGACCAGGATCGTTGGCTCGGCAAACGCGCTGGTCAATGCGAGCTGGACATCACCCGCGCGCACGGTGCGATCATCCGCGTCCTGACCATCGCCAGGCCGCAACGCGAGCGTCGTTTCCGGTGCATCATCACTGACGGTGAATGTGATACGATCGGTGACCTGGCGGCCGCGCACCCGGTAGCGCCCGGCGGCGAGCCGCAGTGGCAGTGTGCGCGTTTCGCCCGGCATGAGCGGTACCTGCGCCAGAATATGGCGGGTGTTGGCCGGGCCACCGATACAGTACGAGAGATCATCAGCCAGCCGGATCGTCGGGCTGACGCTAAAACGCACCTCGACCGATTCGTCAAAATTGAGGTCGTAGCGGATATCGCACGCCGGGCAGTGCGCCTGCGAATCAAGTTGATCGAGCCGTTGCGCGCGCACACTCGGGCCGCGGCAACTCGGGCAAAGCACATCCCATTCGAGATCGAGCAGCCCGCTGCACGTGGCGTGCAGGCACAGGCGCAGCACATCCATGGGCGGCGCGCCCCACAGCTCGGCCAGCGCAAATGACCGCATCTTGAGCACGGCCGCATCTTCTGCCCGCCGCAGATGGTCGGCGAGCCGCTCGGCCAGTGCCGCTGGCGTGCCTGCTGCCACCAGGTGTGCAACTGCGAGCGCGAGGCGCGCCTCCTGGATGGTGGGAGGCCGCGGAGCCATCATTCGGGCGTTGACGGCGGTCTCATTGGCGAGCAGGCGGCCAAAATCCTGGTAGACACGCCGCAGATCGCGCAGCATCTGCTGCCCCACCACCAATCGTGCGCCGGTGCGGATCAGCGGGTTGTCGTTGCCGAGGACAACACTGACCGTCACTCGTGTTGCATTATCGCCAAGTGGGGCGAGCGTCGTGGCGGTCTCAAGCCAGCGGATCGGCATGGGCGGCAAAAACTCGCGCCGCACACGAAAATACTGTTCGAACACCCACTCAAATGGCAATTCGCGCCACGAAACGGGCGCGCCAAAGTACTGGCCCGAGACGATCCGGTTCAGCCCGGTATCTGGCCGCGTCTGCGCAAAGACCGGTAGCCCGAGCAGCCGATTCGTCCGATCAGTATCCGAGATCAGCGGCCACAATCGTTTGACCGAGACGGGCAAATCGAGCGTGCTGGTCAGTGTGTCGTGATATCTGGCCACGCGATCACCATACAACATAGCGCGCGCCAGTACGTATTCTGGCACACCTGTGTGTATTTTCGCATAGAATGCTTACCGAGACCGTGCAAAGATATGACGATTTGCTGTCAGATTCAGACTCGGCCGAGACGCAGATCGCGGCGCGCAAAGATCGTGAGCACCAGCGCGACAAGCCCGAGCGCCATCAGCGACTGGGTCGCCAGCAACACGGGCGCGTTCGCGCGGTCACCGGTGACGCCAATCTCGTAGCCGCTGAAGAATGGCAGCAGCGGCACGGCAAAGATCGTGCGCAAGACATCGAGCAGCAGCACCAGCGGCGCGGGCAACGCAGCCAGCGTCTGGCCGCCGATCAGCGTCCCGGAGAACGCCAGCATCGCTGCCAGCAGGATCAGCAGCCGCCAGCCCGGTGCCAGCACCAGCGGTGTCAGCAGCAGGACCATCGCCGCCAGCAACACGATGTTGAGGACGAGCGGCAGCACGGCAAAGCCCCAGTCTGCCAGGGTCAGCCCGGCCACCGGAGCCGTGAGTGCGACGGCGGCGCTCAGCAGCCCGCAACCGGCGATCGCGATTATAACCACCGTCAGCAGATGCGCCAGCAGATAGCCGCTGCGCCCGATACGGCGCGTGAGCAACAGCATGCCCTGCTCACGATCGGCCATTGCATAGATCCCCTGCGCCGCCACCGCCACGCAGATGCCCCCAAACAGATGTAACCCGGTGGTAAAGCCCTGCGCATCCAGGCCGGGCTGGCGGAAGTAGAGCACATATGCCAGCGCGGCGAGCCCAAATTCGACCAGCCAGCGCAACGAGCGCAAATACTCAGCAATGGTCGCTCCCATCAGCGCCAGCACAGCACGCACGCGGTTCATCGCTCCTCCACGGCGGGTTCGTCGATCGGCAGTGCGCGTGTCTCGTGCGGGTTGGTCATCTGCGCGCCCAGCAGGCTGGTCAGCAACGTGTCGCCGTACTGGCGTGCAGGAGCGGGAACCTGTAGTGCTTCACCACGCATCGCGCGCGCATAGATCCGATCGAGCGGCCGACCCGCGCTCTCGAGACTCAGCAGCGAGACGCCCGCATCGAGCAGTAACTGCGTCACCGCGTGCTGGAGCGCCGCATCATTGGGCGCGATCTGGATGCGCTGCTCATCGCAGCGCACTGCCGGACTCAGCGCCACGAGTTGGGCACGGAGCGCCGGGCTCAGTGGGCCGCAGCGAATCTGGACGCGCAGTGCCGCCCCGCGCACATCGTCGCTCTGCATCTCGGCCACCACCGCACCACGCACCAGCAACCCGATCCGAGTGGCCACAGTTTCGGCTTCGGCAGCATCGGAGGTGGCCAGCAACACCGTGGTGCCCGCCGCCGCCACATGCTGGAGCAGCTTCCAGATTGTTGGCTGCTCAGTGGCCGGCAATCGTACGGTTGGCTGGTCAGCCAGCAGCAACGTCGGCTCGTGGACGATCGCCTGTGCCAGCAGCGCGCGGCGTGCGGCGGCAAGTGGCAGCGCGGCGAGCGGCGTGTCCTGCACTGCGTCCAGCGCACACATGTCGATCACTGACGCGATCCGCGACGCAAGCGCGGTGCCAGACAGGCCACTCGCCACAGCCGCGAGCCGTAGCCAGCCAATCACCGATGTCTGCGGCAGGACACGCATCTGGCCGGAGAACAAGCCGACCTGCGCCGCCACCCGTCGCGCATCGCGCGCACCAAGCACCTGTACCGTCCCCGTATCAGGCCGGATGAGCCCATGTGCCAACTGGAGCGCAGTGCGCTTGCCCGCACCCGGATGACCGAGCAGCGCATAGCTTTCGCCGACCGCCACCGCAAATGTACACGAGTCGAGCGCACGCACACGATCAAAACGCTTCTCTACCTGTTCGAAGACCACAGCCTGCATCGTTTACCCCAGCACCGTCAACACGAAACCCACCAGCGCCAGCGGCAGCGCACGCCACAGACACCAGTTCAGCGCACGCGGCAAGACCAATCGTGGTAACCCGCGGCCCAGCCGCCGCAACCCCAGACAACACAGCACAAACAGCACCAGCACCAGCGGCAGGGCAAAGGGCAAGGGGCCGATTGCGTAGATCAGCACGGC
This sequence comes from Roseiflexaceae bacterium, assembly GCA_043752605.1. Lineage (GTDB taxonomy): Bacteria > Chloroflexota > Chloroflexia > Chloroflexales > Roseiflexaceae > JAYUYF01. The sequence goes on along the minus strand of JAYUYF010000671.1, from coordinate 2,689 downwards.
AACCAACAACACCGCGCCACACGCTGCGCGCGCCAATTCTCCCAGTTGCCCCGTATCCTCGGCCAGACCACTGGCGGTACCGAGCGGCGCGATACTCCGCTCGCTCGCAAATGGGCCGATACCCAGCGCTGCCGGCAGCGCCAGCGCGACAGCCAGCAGCGCCAGCACGCGGCCAACTACTCCCAGCGCTGCGGCCTGCCAGACACCAGCGCCCAGCGCACCGATCGCCAGCCAGACCACCGCGCGTCCGGCCGAGCCCAGCTGCAACTCGCGGATCGCCGCCCGGCGCGCCAGCGGTGCGGGTGCCAGCAGCGCAGGGAGCACAGGCATCACAAACGCCACTTCGATGACAAACCAGATCAACGCCAGTTCGCCCACCGGCGGTATCGCCAGCGGGTGTAGCGGCCACGGCAACAGCAGCATCCCGGTGAGTGCGCCGAGCAGCGCGAGCAATGCCAGCAACCCATCGGCGTTGCGCCAGCCCGTCAGCGGCGGCAATGTTCGCGTCTCCATCACCAGCACGCGGTAGACCAGCAGCAACACAGTCCAACTGGCAATTCCGGGAAACAGCAGCAGCGCGATCAGCTGGTTCACGAGCCGCTCACAAATGTCAGCGCGCGCACCGCATCAGCCACGAGCGCTTCAAGTTGCTCGGGGCGTAGGCTGACGCTTAGCGCGAGCGCCACCAGCAGCACCAGCACCAGCGTCGGCCCGCGCATCGCTGCGCGCGGTGCGGCGGCGGCAGTGGCCTGCTCGGCCTGCAGTACCGCCCAGCTACGGTGCGTCAGCCGCACCACGCCCGCCAGCGCCAGCAGCGTCGCGAGCAGCAGCAACAATGCGTAGCCAGAACCCTGTTCGGCGGCCGCCGCAAACAACCGCGCGCGGCTCACCGTACTCGCGAGCGGTGGCACGCCCACCAGCATCAGCGCACCGCACGTCAGACCAAACAGCGGCACGACGCGGCTGCGCGGCAGTTCGGCCGCCGTCGCCCAACCCGATTCAAGACCGGCGATACTCAAAAAGACCAGCGGTATGGCAAGTATTTGCGTCAATACGGCGAGTACTGCGGCACTCAACCCATCGACGCTGGTGGTCGCCACGCCAAACACCGAAATACCCGCGCCAAACACCAGCAGATGCGCCACCACACGCTGTGGCGTGGTGCTCAGCAGTGCCAGCAGACCGCCAAACAGCGCCGAGAACACACCATACCCCATCAGGATCTCAAAGCCGCGGTCATTGTCGAACACGATCGCCGGGAAACTCTGCAGTGCGCTCACGAGCAGTAACACGCTGACACTATTAATGACCGTCAGCATCAGCGCCGCCACCACCGGGAAGGCGGCATCGGCAAAATCGGCCAGCCAGCCATGAAACGGGGCGAGCGCCAATCGTACGCCAAAACCGACCGTCAGCAGCGCCAGCGTCAGCCGGGCAGGTGATGCGCGATCGGGCATGAGCCCGGGCTGGTACAACTCGGCCAGCACAAATGCCAGAAACAGCGCCACACCCGCGATCACCACCAGTACCAGATATTTGAGCGCGGCGGCGATCGAACTACGCTCCACCAGCCGCTGGCTGCCAGATGGTAGATCAATCAGCGCCAGCACCGCCAGCAGGCCACCGCTTACCAGCAGCAATGTCGAGGTAAACGGCTCCTGTTGCGTGTAGAGCGCGGCGGTAGCGAAGCTGAGCGTCAGCAGCGCAATTGGTACAAAATTTTCGCCGTGCGGTAGCCACCAACTCGCGATACACACCAGCGCCGCCACGCCAAACAACAACACCAGCACCAGGCGGCTGAGCGGATCGGCTACCAGCACCAGGCCGAGCACCCGCACAATCCGGTCGGTCGGCACCTGCGCCGCCAGCACCACACCCACCAGGCAGGTGGCACCACCCACCGCGAGCGTGAGGCGCGTCTGCGCGCGCAGCACAAATAGCGCCACACCCATCAGCAACGGAAAGGTAATCAGCAGCAGGTGTGTCATATCAGAGCCGCCGGTACAATTCGCTCAGATCAAGCGTCTTCAGGCGGCCGTACATCAGGCCACTCAGATACGAAACCATCACCGCCAGCACAATATTGAGCAGCGCCAGCATCGTCAGCGGGAAGACCTGCACTGTCGGCGCGAGCGCGGTATACAGCACATCAATTGCACTTACCAGCATCAGCAGCCCAAGGCCAATTTTGAGCAAATCGGCAGCGGTCACAATCACCAGCGCGCCCGTTAATCCAAGCCAGTACCAGACCACATCGACCTCGAATTCGCCGATCGGGTAGAGCCGTGGCAACGCCAGGCTGACGACCAGCGCCAGCAATAACGACCAGAACGGCACGACCAGATCGGTCAGCCGCTGCGGCGTAATCGCGCGCCGCAGTTGTGCGCGCCGCGCCGCGCGCCGCAACTCGGCCAGCGAAAACTCATCGAGATCGTGAACATTGTACTCGCGCGAGAAGGTAAGCGCCGTCACACTCAGGATCGCGGTCACCGCCAGCGCGGTGATCACTTTGACGACCGCCGTCGTGCTCAGCGCGATGCCCGCGACCGTGAGATCGGGGCTGACAAAATCTTGCTGATTGACAAACAAGGCCAGCGCAAGCTGGTTCAGAAACAGTGCGGGCAGCGCCAGCCGCAGATCGCGTGCGAGCAACACGATCGCACCGGCGACCATCAGTACAATGATCGTA
>JAYUYF010000670.1:0-7276 GCA_043752605.1 Roseiflexaceae bacterium | reverse complement strand
CCATCTCGGCAGCATCGCGTGCGCTGTGCAATTCGATCTCGATCGCTTTGCGCACGGTGATATCGCGGAACGTGCCGGTGTAAAACACCTCGTCGCCGGTTTTCACCTCACTGACCGTCACCTCCATCGGGAATTCCTCGCCCGCTGCGCGGCGGCCAAGCACCTCGCGCGGTGCGCCGCTCTGCGCGATGCTGCTGAGAAACCCGGCCGACGTGCCATAATCGCGCAGCGTTGTGGCGGCCAGCAGCCGGTCGATCGGGCTGCCCACCAGTGTGCGCGCGGGTGCGCCAAAGATCGCCTCACCCGCCGGGTTGATGCTCGCCACGATGGGGAACTGGCCGAGAAACACGACGATTGCGTCCTGTGCGCTCTGGACGATACCCTGGGTACGTGCTGTCGTACGTTCGAGCGCGTCGAGCACCCGGTTGTAGCGCGTCGCAATTTCACCCACCTCGGTGAATGGTTCGACCGGCGCGCGCACCCGGAGATCGCCCGAGGTCGATTGCTGCTCCATCGCGTTAAACAGATCAACCAGATCGGTCGTCGCGCCGTGCTCAGCCACATTCAACCCGCGCTGCTCGTCGTCGGGCGTTGATCGGAGCGGCATGAAGCGCCCGATGATCAGCAATGCGAGCAACGACGCGCCGAGCGTCCAAACCGCGCAGACCACAATTCCTACGAGTTGTGCGCCGATCTGGTCAATCCACGCGAGCCCAGTGCCGAGGCGTTCGGGGATGCCAAAGATGCCGACCGCCAGCACGCCCCACATCCCGGCCGCCAGATGCACCGGGATCGCGCCCACCGCGTCATCGATCCGTAGCCGCTCCAGCAGCCGGTCGCAGCCGAGCATCATCACCGCGCCCACCGCCCCGATCAGCAGCGCGGCCCAGGCTGGCACCGCGTGCGCGCCGGCCGTCACCGATACTAGCCCGGCGAGGGTGCCATTGAGCACAACATCGACCTCTGGCCTGCCGCGCAGTTGCCAGCCCACGAGCAGCGCCATGGTCATCCCGGCCGAACCTGCGAGTGTGGTATTGACGATCACGCCTGCCACACGGTCATCAAATGCGAGCGTGCTGCCACCATTGAAGCCAAACCAGCCAAACCAGAGCAGCAGGGTGCCGAGTGTGGCCAGTGGAATATCCGCACCCTGCATACGTCGTGGTGTGCCATCGGCGGCGAAGCGCCCGGTGCGTGGCCCGATCAGCAGCACTGCGGCCAGCGATACCCAGCCACCAAAACTGTGGACCACCGACGAGCCCGCGAAATCGACAAAACCGCGTTGCGCCAGCCAGCCAGCGTTTGTACCGCCGTCGATCCCATTCCAGACCCAGTGGCCATAGACCGGGTAAATGAGCGCCGCGACGATCGTCATCAGCACAAGATAGGACACAAAGCGCATGCGCTCGGCCACCGCACCCGCCACAATCGTCGCGGCGGCACCACAAAACATGATCTGAAAGAAAAAGAAGATCGTCCCCCACGACGTTTCGCCCAGTGGGTCGAACGCAAAGCGTGTAGTGCCCACCAGCCCATTGCTCGTGACACCAAACATGATGCCAAATCCCACCAGCCAGAACACCACCGTCGAGATCCCGAAATCGGTGATATTCTTCATCGCCACATTGATATTATTTTTGCGCCGTGTGACGCCCGCCTCGAGGCACAGAAACCCGGCCTGCATGAGAAAAACCAGCCCGGCGCACAGCGCCACCCAGGCGATATCGAGCGGTGTTTTGTCGGCCATGGTGCTCCTGGTTCTGATCTGCTGCGGCCCTCAGCAAGATAAACGTGACACACGGCTGGTTTTGAGCCGGTTAACGTGGTGGTTTGTTACACGCGCGTGAGCGCGATGATCTGGGCTCCGGTACCGAGCACCTCGACGCGTACGGCGCGCCGCTCTTCGAGCTCGCTGATCCGCCGCAACGCCCCGGTGAGCGATTGGTAATCGCCGCTGAGCAGCGCCAGCCGCCCGCCCGGCCGGAGCACCCGCACGATCTCGCGCAGCACGGCAGGGTAGAGCGTCCGATTTTCTTCGACACTACCGATCTGACGGCCAAAAGGCAGGTTGACTGCGGCGGCGGTACAGCTTGCCGCATCGAGCGGCAGTTGCGTCGCATCCCACTCGTTGATCTCGATTGGCTGATAGCGTGTGCCGATATTGGCGCGCGCCACCGCCAGCGTCTGCTCATCGATATCGCCGCCGCGCAGCAGCTTGTAGCGCCCGGCCAGTGCGCGCTCGATCAGCACTGTGCCAGCACCGCACATCGGATCGAGAAAATAATCGTGGTCGTGCGGGCGCGTCAGCCGTACCAGCCCGGCTGCCGCCGATGGGCGCAACGAAGCGGGCATATGGTCGATTTTGTACTTGCGGTGGCGCATCGACGCATCGCTCAGCCGCAGCGCCACCAGTGCCTCATCTGGGAGCATCGAAAGCCAGATTTCGATGCCGCCCTCAGTCGCCAGCGACCAGCGCTGGTCGGTGCGTGCCACCAGCCCGCGCTCGACGGCCTGCTGCGCATCGACCCGGCGGTAGGTGGTCTGGCCTTCGAGCCGCGCGACCATACGGAAGCGCACGCGGCCCTCGCCGCCACGCGCGGGTGCCACGCGCCGCACGGCCGCCAGCGCCGCAACCAGCGTCTGCGAGCGGGTCACTGCCTCCTGGATCTGCTTGAGCGCGGCGTAGACCGGCGGCAGATCGACGAGCTGCAACACCAGCACAAATACGTCTTCAGCCGTGCGCAATTCGAGCAGATCGCCGGGATCGCCGTCGTAGCTAAAAATCACCAGGCCGTTTTTGCGGGCAAAGCGGCGCACATCCTGCACCTGTGCGCCCTCCAGACGCGATTCAATCTCCTCGGCGGTGAGTACTTCGAAGCCGGGTAGCGTCTGCGCGATGTAGAGCGGTGCGTTCGTCTTCACTCGATCACCAGCCCGGTCGGCAACACAAGTTGTATGACATCGCCGACCTGCACGCCGTTGCGCGCAAACCAGCCCTGGTTGACCTCGAGCGCATAGCGTGCCAGCCCGGTCGAGGCGTGGTAGGTCTGCTCGTCGAAAGGTTGCATATCGCGCATGTTGAGTATCAATCCATTACTATCTATAAACGCGATCGAGAGTGGGATCGCGGTATTGCGCATCCAGAACGAAAGTTGCTGGTCGCTCGCATACACAAATAGCATCGCGCTGTCTTCGGGCAATGTGGTGACATACATCAAACCCGTCGCCCGGGTGCTGTACGTCGAGACCACCAGCGCCTGGAGCTGACGCTCGCGTACGGTGACGGTAATTGTGCCGTCTGGCACGACCGTAGCCGCCACCGCCGTCGGCAGCGGCCCACCGCCGATCGCGGGCAATACGATGATATTGGGCGTGAGCACGGGCGACGATGTGGGTAGCGGCGCAGCTTGCTGCGATGTCGGCGTGGGCGGTACAGACGTGGCGGATGGTGCCGGGGGTGACGTAGGTACGGGCGATAGTTGGGACGCAGGTTGCTGCGTGGGTACAGGATCAGCCGCGCCGATCGTGGGCGGCGTGGGCGACACATCCCCGCTACCCACGGCGGGCAACATGACGACGTTGGCGGGCGTGGGCGACGCGGACGGTAGGGACGCAGCATACGGCGTCCCCACGGTCGCGGGCGTCCCCACGGTCTCCCGCATCCCACACGCCGCCAGGGTCACGAGCAAAATAATTGCGAGTGCGCGCATTATGCCACCTCGGGTGTATGCCAGACAACGCGTGCGAGCGCCGCCAGTTCGTCGATTTCGGCTTCAAATGCGGTTGCGATCGTCTCGGGGTCGGGAATTAAGCCACGATCGGTGACGATCCCGAGTCGTACTTCGCCCGCGTAGCTCAAGATACTCGCGCCGATGCCGAGCCGCCCGGATTGTGGCACCCAGAACATCAACCATCGCAGTTGCTCGCCCGCGAGGAAGATCGGCTGGCGCGGCCCCGGCACATTGGTCATCACCGCTGTCGCCTTGCCACCAAGCAGCGTGACGCCCAGATCGGCTACGGCGGGTGTCAGCGTGCCGAGCACACTGAGGATGCCATACGCCACCTGTGCCTCGAGCGAGCGTTTGATCGCGTTCATGCGCTGCCGCACGACCAGCACCCGGTCAAACGGGTCGGCCACGCTCACGGGTAGCTCGACAAATACGACACCAAACGTATTGCCCAGTTGCTGGATCGGTTGATCCAGCGGCCGCAAATTCACCGGCACAGCGGCGCGAATATCCACGAGTGTGGGCTGCCCGCGTGTGACGGCATAACGCCGCAGTGCCCCTGCAAGCGCGGCTACCAACACATCGTTGATCGTCCCACCCGTCAGTTCCCCGATCTGTTTGACATTCGCCAGGGCGAGCGGCCGTGACCAGCACACGCGCTTGGCTACGCCAAGTTTACCCTTGAATATCGTCTGCGGATCATCCGATTGCAGTACCAGCTTGTTGAGTGCGGCCATCCCCCTGGCCCCGAGCGCGACGGCCTGACGCAGCACCTCGGTATCGCCGCGCAGCGCAGCGCGTGCCGCAGCCCCGACGGTGCCAATCTGCTGCGTTGTGCGTTCGAGTGCCGCGATTGGCCCGGTGGGCGCGGGTGCAGTGGCAGGTTGCGGAGCTGTGGCATCAGGCGCGGCGTCGGTGAGTGAGAGCAGAATTTGCACCAGTGCCATCCCGTCCGCGATCGCGTGATGGAGACGCGCCACCAGCGCACAGCCGCCCGCACAGCCCTCAACCAGATGTATTTGCCACGGCGATTTACTCAAGTCGAGCGGCGTGCTCATCATATCACTCACCAGTTCCTGCAGCGCCGTGTCATCTCCCGGCTGCGGCAGCGCGATACGGTGAACGTGGGCGCGCAGATCAAAGTGCGGGTCGGTCTCCCAGCGTGGCCGCACCGTGCTGCTGCGCCCATCGGCGATCCGCATCGTGAAGCGATCATAGCGCAGCAGTCGCTCGGCAAACAGCACCAGCAGTCGGTCGAAATCCAGCAGCCGGTCAAAGGTCAGCACGCCGGTGATCATCATGAGATTTGTCGAGTCTTCCATGCGCAACCAGGCGGCATCGACATTGCTAAATGGTTTGTGTTGCGACATGGGTTTCTACCTTTGATCGTGACCTGGCAGCCCGGCTGCCAGACTGCACTATGCGCGGCGTTGCGCGAGCAATTCGATGAGCATCGTCAGCACTTCATCGCGGTCGCGGCCGCCGAGCGCCAGCGCGAGCTGTGCATTGAGCAGCCCGTAGCGCACACCCACATCGTAGCGCGTGCCAAGATCGGCCAGCGCCAGATAGCGTTCGCGGCCCGCCAGTTCGGCCAGCGCCGCCGAAAGTGACACACTTGCAGCACTGGTATGGAGCTGCGCTGCCAGAATATCCATCACGGTTGGCGTCAGCACGTGCATCCCAAAGAAGCAGAGGTAATGGCCAGTGCGCAGACCAGCCACCGCCAGCCGCTGCTCGGCTTCGGTAGGCGTCGGCTTCTCGACGACGGTCTCGATCTCGTACACATCGTGCCGCCCGGCCACCCGCCGCCCACCCACAACGCCGTAGTAGGGCAGCAGGTGCTCGCGTGAGGCCTGTACGGCCGAGACGGCGCAGGCTTCGCTGTGCGCCAGTTCGACGAGTTGCTGCGCACAGCCGCGCGGCGCATCGCTCAGATACAGATGATCGCCCACCAGATGCAAAAACGCGTGATCGCCGACGAAGTCACGGGCGCAGGCGATCGCGTGCCCGTAGCCACGCGGCGCGTGCTGCTCGATCAGCGTCACGCGCGCCGCCAGATCACCGGCTGCTGTCACAAATCCCGCAGCATCGCCGGGGGTGATCACCACCGCGATCTCGTCGATCTCGGCGCGCAGGACTTCGTCGAGAATGATCCGCAGCACCGATTTGGTCACACCATCGCGGTCGACGATACTCTGCAACGGCAGAGCGCGCTGATTGCGGCCGGCGGCAGTGATCACCGCTTTGCGGATCTGCATCTTACTTCCCCGCGATGTCGGTGGCGCGCCAGATCCCCGCCGCCGAATCCCAGCGCGCGGCGGCGGTCTGCGCGAACGGGTTGCCCGCGCCATCGATCGGTACCACGCTGATCGTGACCGGCGTGCCGGTCGTCACGCTAAACATCAGCGCAGCGGCATTGTTGAAGCTCACCTGCCGCCCGCCGTACAGATCCATCCCGGCGCGGCTGGCGAAGACCTGCACCTGCGCCCGCCCGCTGCCGTCGGCCTCGACAAACACGACCTCGGCAGCCGAGCCGATATAGCCCACGTATTGCCCCTGACTGAAGCTGGTGCCGGGGATCACCGAGGCGGGTTTGTAGGCTACTACGTCCGGGCGACCGTTGCGGTTGGTGTCGCCACTGGCGATGATCAGCCATTCTGCGCCGACGAGCCCGCCGCCCGGCAGCGCTGCCAGCGGCGTGATGGCGGCCGGGAGGCTGGTGGCGATCGCGGGCAGCGGCGTCGGCAGCGCCGGGTTGGGGTAGCTTTGCCCGCTCGCCAGGATCTCGTCCGATTTGCCCGCCGCATCGGTCTCGGCGGTGATCGACTGCGTCGGGCCGCTGATCAGGTTGATAAACGCGACAAACGCGGCCAGACCGAGCACCACCGCCACGGCAAACTGCGCCACCTGGCTCAGCCGGTCGAATAATTCTTCATTGCGTCGCATTATGCCTCCTCTCGGCGCGCCAGCTGCACCTGCGCCGGGTCGCCGCCCTGCTCCTCAAAGAGCACGAGCACATTGTCGTCCTGCAGCCACTCGGCGGGCAGGTGGTAGTAGCGCTGCGTCGGCGCGCCCATGCCAACCTCGTGAACCGCGGTAGCCAGCCATGTATCGCCGGGGTAGGCGGCGGGCGTCAGCCAGTAGCGGCCAATACACTGGCCATTGAGCCAGGCCATCCCTTTGGTCATACTCTGCAAGTCCAGTACCAGCCCTGCGCCGGTCGCGGGGCGGGCGAATGTGCTGCGGTACCAGCCCATACCGCCGCCACCGGTTTGCCAGCCACCGGTTTGGAGCGGCAGTGTCTGCTCGCCCGCCAGCCCGGCCACCAGCTGCCACGGGCCGGGCAGCGCTTCACTGCGCCAGAATACCGGGCCCCACAGACCCTTCTTTTCGGCGGCCATATTCTCAAAGCCGATCTGCCAGTCACCCTTGACCATGCCGAGCGCGCAGGCCAGAATCGCGATCTCGTGGCTGCCCGCACCAAGCGTGAGTGGCAGCTCGATCGCAAAGCTATTGACAAGCGTAAAATCGGCAAAGGCAAAATGACG
>JAYUYF010000669.1:0-15792 GCA_043752605.1 Roseiflexaceae bacterium | reverse complement strand
GCACAATGAACAGGCGGACGCAGCATGCTGCGTCCCTACGTGTGTCATTGGGACGTGGGCCATTGGGCGATCAATGCGCGGACGATGGCCTGCTCGACGACCGGCGCGTCGGGTTCCGGGCATTCGGTATCGATCCAGTGCGCCAGTGCTGCGGCAGCGCTGGCGTGAACCGCATCGGGCAGGCTCCAGTCACCGCTGTAGATCCGCGTGATATGGCGATCGGCGAGCTGGCGCAGCGAGGTCGATTCGCGGTCAAATGTCACCAGATCGACGTGGCGGCACGTTGCACCGAGGCGTGCGAGAAATCCACTGGCCTCGCCGCCGATGCCAAACGCCGACCAGCGCCGACCAGCGCGCTCGTAAGGATGACCCAGATCCGCGATCAGCGCGCGCCAGCGTTCGTTGATCACGCGGCCGGGTGTGGTGGGATTATCGTGCGCGATAGTATCGTGCAAGAGGACGATCTGGCCGCCTGGCACGAGCGTGCGTTTTGCTTCGAGCAGCGTAGCACGCCAATCGGCCACCAGATGCAAAATATGTGCGCCGATCGCAAGATCAAACAGATTGTCACGCAACGGCAGGTGCATCACATCGCCGCGTAGCAGCACGGCATGACTGGCGTGTGCAACTTTGCCCCGCAGCCGGTCGAGCATCGCCTGCGAGATATCGACACCGACGTACGCATAGCCAGCGGCGACGAACGGTTGCGCGATCCGCCCGGTGCCGACACCAAATTCGAGCACACGCGCCGCGCCACGTAGCCCCACCGCGCGCGCCAGCGCATCGCGCACCTGCTCGGGTACACCCACCGGATACCCGCGTGTGGCATCGTAATATTCCGCCGCCCGATCGAACGATACTCCTGGCATGGTGACCTCCTCAGGGATGTGTGCGTCCCAACGAGCTGCGTCCCAACGAGCTGCGACGCTGCGGGTTACCCGGCGATGCCGCTGGCAACCAGCAATTCGGCGTTGAGGATCGCGCCACCGGCCGCACCGCGGATCGTATTATGCGCCATAACGACCAGCCGGAGATCGAGCACCGGGCAATCACGTACGCGGCCAATGACGGTGCTCATACCGCGGCCGGCATCGCGATCGCGGCGCGGCTGCGGCCGGTCACCCTCGGTGCGGATCACCAGCGGTGTGGCCGGGCTGCTCGGCAGGCCGCGCACCAGTTCGGGGGCCTGCCAGGCGGCGAGCGCGGCGAGCGCCGCTGCGGGCGATGGGCGGCGCGTGAATTTTGCGGCCAGCAGTGCGGTGTGACCATCGACAACCGGCACGCGCGTGACCTGCGCGCTGGCACCAAAGGTCGCATCGACGATCAGCCCGTCCTGGAGCACGCCCAGGAGCTTGCGCGGCTCGGCCTCAACCTTGGCTTCTTCGCTGCCATCGCCGATATTGGGAATGATATTGTCGATGATATCGAGCGATGCCACACCCGGATAGCCCGCGCCGCTGATCGCCTGGAGCGTGCTGATCATCAGCGTCTCGAGACCAAACGCATCGTGCAGCGGGCGCAGCGCCATCGCGATCGGAATCGCGGCGCAGTTGGGGTTTGTCACCAGGCAACCCTGCCAGCCGCGCTCGCGGCGCTGGCGTTCGAGCATGCCGAGGTGGTCCGGGTTGACCTCGGGCACGATCAGCGGCACATCGCTTGCGGCGCGGAAGGCCGAGGCGTTCGAGCAGACCGCGACGCGCGCGGCCCAGCGTGGCTCCTGCGCCCTCGCCACGTCTGTCGGCAAACCCGAGAGCGCGAGCGCGACATCGGCGATCTCCTCGGTCGGCTGCACCAGCATCCGTGCGACGTGATCCGGGATCGGCGTATCGAGCCCCCAGCGCACGAGTTCAGCATACGGGCGGCCGACGGTGCGCTCGGAGCCGGTCAACACGGCGATCTCGAACCAGGGATGGTCGGCGAGCAACTGGATCATCCGCTGGCCGACGGTACCGGTTGCGCCCAGGATGGCGACGGGAAGTTTGCGTTGCATGAGGAGAATCCTTTGTCTCTACAATTCATTTTTGCGCTAACACCCCTGACCCCGCTCCCAAGACGGGAGAGGGGAGAAGATCAGGGGACAAGGCGGCGGTGCATCATGAATTCGTCGATGTAGCGATCGCCAGCGGCCATCGATTCGGCCTCGATACCGTAGATCGAGAAGCCACAGCGCAGGTAACAGGCGATCGCGCGTGGGTTGAAGGTGCCGACGCCGAGGCGCACCAGCCGCAGACCGCGTGTCTTCGCGACTGCCACGCACGCTTCGACGAGTTGGTCGGCGAGCCGCTGGCCGCGATGCCCCGGCGCGACAAACACGCCCCACAGATAGCCGGCGTGCGCGAAGCGCGGGTTTTCTTCCAGCGTCATCCCGGCGAAGCCGACCGGCGTGCCATTGGCTTCCGCAAGATAGCCGACGCCGCGCGTGTCGATCGTCATGGTCGTCACTCGTTCGGTCCAGTACCCGTTTGACTGGCTCTGCGCGTGCGCGAGGGTATCGCCAAAGGCATCGGGCGTATCGGCGAGCGCCTGGAGCCGCAGTGTACGGAAGCTATCGACATCGGCCAGCGTCACGCGGCGGATTGTGTATGGCATCGTCGTGTCCCTTCCCCCACCCCGCTGCGTTGCAGCACCCCTCCCCCACAGGTGGGGAGGGGTAAACGGATCGATTATGTGAGTGCGTGCAGTGCGCGCACGGCAGCATCGGCATCGCTGGCGGCCACGACGGCGCTGATCGCGCATTCAGATGACCCTTGCGAGATCGCGACGATATTGATCTTTGCGGCAGCGAGCGCGGTGAAGACCTGCGCCGCCACACCGGGCGTCTCGCGCATGCCCGCGCCGACGGCGGTGACGATCACGACCTCCTCGCGTGACCAGATGCGGTCGATGTCGCGGCGGGCGATCTCGCGCTGCAAGCCCTCTTCGAGCGCGCTGACCACCACCTCGGCCGCATCGCTGGGCACCACAAAGCAGATACTTTGCTCGGACGAGGCCTGCGAAATCATGAGCACATTTGCGCCGACGGCCGCCACCGCGCCAAATGTACGCGCCGCCACACCCGGCACGCCGATCATGCCGCGCCCTTCGACCGTCACCAGGCTCATCCTGCTAATCCTGGTCACTGCGCGCACCGCGCGTGCGCCGGGCGCGACCGCGGCGACGACCAGCGTGCCAGTGTGTTGCGGGTTGAAGGTATTGCGGATACGCAGCGGGATGCCACGCTCAACGACCGGGCGCACCGTGCGCGGGTGGAGCACCTTCGCGCCAAAATACGCCAGCTCGGCCATCTCGCCGTAGCTGAGGGTCGAGATCAGGCGCGCCTCGGGCACCAGCCGCGGGTCGGTCGTCAGCACACCATCGACATCGGTATAGATCGCGACCTCAGCGGCATCGAGCGCCGCGCCGATGATCGCCGCGCTAAAATCGCTACCACCGCGCCCGAGCGTCGTGATTGCACCCTGCGCCGTGGCCCCGATAAAGCCGGTGATGATGGGCACAGTTCCGGCAGCGAGCAGCGGCAATAGCCGGGCGCGGATCGTTTCGCGGGTGGCCGGGTAGATCGGCACCGCATTACCAAATTCACCGGTCGTCACGATCAGTTCGCTGGCGTCGATCGCGACCGCATCGAGACCATGCGCGCGCAGGGCCGCAGCGCCGACCCGCGCGCTGAGCCGTTCGCCCATGCCAGCCACGGCATCGAGCGCGCGCGGCGAAGCCTCGCCGAGCACGGCGATACTGCGGCAGAGCAACGCAAATTCATCGAGCAGCGCATCGATCTGTGTACCAACCTGCGCCGCCTCGGCGGGTGCGATCTCGGCGAGCACGGCGTGATGGCGCGCGCGCAATGTCTGCACCGCAGCATCGGTGCTGGTTGGATTGCGGTCGTTCGCACGGGCAGCGCGCAGCAGGGTGTCGGTCACGCCGCTCATCGCCGAGACCACAACCGCGGTGCGGTTGCCCGCTGCACGTTCGGCGACCGTGATCATCGCGACCTGCGCGATCGCCGCCGCATCGCCCATGGATGTGCCGCCAAACTTCATCACCAGCGTCTGCATGTCGAGATCCTTCTTACGTGTACGAAGACGTTATGTTCTGTATTCATCTGCATCACCGCGTACGGACGCCGCATGCGGCGTCCCTCCTGCACAGACGACCTGACCCGCCAGTTCCTCTCGCCCGCACGCGGGAGAGGGGAATATGTTTTGGTGCATGCCTACAAATCCAGCCACTTGACGATTGCACCCATCTCGGCGGGAATCGGCTGTGGTGCGGCGAATTGTTCGACGGCCAGCCCCGGATCTTTGAGCCCGTGGCCGGTGAGTACGGCGACATAACAGGCATCGTGGTCGGCGCGGCCCTGTTCGAGCAGCATGCGCAGCCCGGCCACGCCCGCCGCCGAAGCCGGTTCGCAGAACACACCTTCGATCCGCGCCAGATCGCGCCAGGCCTGGACGATCTGGGCATCGGTCACGGCATCGATCACACCCTCGGATTCGTCGCGCGCGCTGAGCGCATAGCACCAGCTCGCCGGGTTGCCAATCCGGATCGCGGTGGCGAGCGTCTCGGGGTGTTCGACCGCGTGACCGTAGACGATTGGCGCTGCGCCCGCCGCCTGAAACCCCAGCATGCGCGGCGTTTCGCTAATCTTGCCCGCCGCTTTGTAGCGCGTAAAACCGGCCCAGTATGCCGTAATATTACCCGCATTGCCTACCGGCAGACAGAGCGCATTGGGGGCTTTGCCAAGCGCATCGCAGATCTCATAGGCCGCCGTCGTCTGTCCTTCGATGCGGTGCGGGTTGACCGAGTTGACGAGTGTGACCGGGTACTGTTCGGCCAGATCGCGGACGATCGTGAGCGCTTTGTCAAAATTGCCATCGATCACCAGCAGCCGCGCACCGTACATCAGCGCCTGTGCGAGCTTGCCGAGCGCAATTTTGCCAGCCGGAACGACGACGATCGCCTCGATCCCGGCGTGGGCGGCGTAGGCGGCGGCCGCAGCCGAGGTATTGCCCGTCGAGGCACAGATCACCGAGGTCGCGCCAGCTTCGAGCGCCTTGGCGACGGCCATGACCATGCCGCGATCCTTGAACGATCCGGTCGGGTTCATACCCTCGTACTTGAGGTGCAATTCGCGCACACCCAGCGCCGCCGCCAGCCGTGGTGCCGCCACCAGCGGCGTATTGCCCTCACCCAGCGTCAGCAGCGGCGTGGCTGCGGTCATCGGCAGAAACGGGCGATAGCGTTCGAGCAGCATGACCGATCCTTTCTCCTACAACAAAGCGCCCCATCCTTCACAGGAGGGGGCGCTCTTCACCCGGCGTTCGGTCGCAACCGATATCCTCCCACGCACTTACCCCCTGGCGGTGCCCGCCGGGGTAATCGTGGTAGTGGTAATCGTGGTGTTGCGGCACTGTTCGTTCACGCCGTCACTATAGCCTCAAGTGCGGCGGGTGTCAAGTCTGTGCTATACTCCTGCCGGGGACAGTGCAAAGGAGCCAGCGGGATGATTGCAGCGTCGCACACCTTGAATATGGTGCTGATCGGCCCGCCTGGCTCGGGCAAGAGTACGATCGCCGAAGCGTTGATTGCCGAGCGCGGCCTGACGCTGATTTCGACCGGCCAGCGGTTGCGCGCCGAGATTAGTGCGCGTAGCCGGATCGGTCGCACGGTCGAGCGTGCGATGCAACGCGGCGATCTAGCCCCCGACTCGCTGATGGATCGCGTGCTGCGCGCCGCGCTCGACCAGCTTAATCCGCAGCAGGGTGTGTTGCTCGATGGCTACCCGCGCACGCTGCGCCAGGCCACCGGGCTGATCGGCCTGCTGGCCGACCACGGTCGCACGCTGACGATCGCGCTCGCGCTTGATGTGTCGGATGACGAAGTTGTGCGGCGCCTGAGCGGCCGCCGAATTTGCGAGGGTGCGGGCGAGCAATTCCCGGTACACGTCGATGATCTGGCGAGTATGCTTCGCTGCCAGGAACGCGGCGGTCGTGCGGTGCAGCGTGATGACGACCAGCCCGAGGTCGTGCGCCAGCGATTGAGCGTCTACCACGGCCAGACCAGCCCGGTCATTCGGTATTACGATGAGCAGCGGCTGTTGTGCCACGTCGATGGCCGCGGCGCACCCGCCGAGGTTGCGCGCCGGGCGCTGGCCGAGCTGCCGGTCGCGCTGGAGCGCGCCGCATGATAACCACGGGCCTCAAGGTACTGATGGTGGCGGCCGAGATGGTGCCGTTTGCCAAGACCGGCGGCCTCGCCGATGTGATCGGTGCGTTGCCCGCCGCACTGCGCGCGCTTGGCCACGATGTGCGGGTTGCGCTGCCGCGCTACAGCCGGATCGACCTGCAGCGCTTTGATCTCCAGCCCGCGCTGGCCCCGTTTGCGGTGCCGTTTGATGATACGACGATCGATGCGGCGTTGCTCAGCGGCAACGCGGGCGACACACCGGTCTATTTTGTCGATAATGATCGCTTCTTCGCGCGTGACGGCATTTACATGTACGATGATGATGCCGACCGCTATATCTTTTTCTGCCGCGCGGTACTCGAAGCGTTGCGGCTGCTGGACTGGGTGCCGGACGTGATCCATTGCCACGACTGGCATACCGCGATCATCCCCAACTGGCTCAAGACGTTGTACCGCGATGATCCGCTGTTCCAGCCGATCGCGTGTGTTTACACGATCCACAATCTGGCGTATCAGGGGGTGTTTGGCCACCGCGTGCTCGAAGTGGCAGGTGTGGACGAGTACGCCTTTGAAGCGCTGCCTGAGCGGCCACAGGTCAGCGAGATGGTCGATTTCATGAGCCGCGGGATCTTCTACGCCGATCTCATTTCGACCGTCAGCGAGACCTATGCGGCCGAGATCCTTGACCCGGCGCACGGCGAAGGGCTCGACGCGCTGTTGCGCGACCGCCGTGAGCGGCTGTTTGGCGTGCTCAACGGCATTGACGTGGTGCGCTACGACCCGGCGACCGACCTGCACATCGCCGCCACGTATGATGCGGACAATCTCGCCGGGAAAATTCTCTGCAAAGCGGCGCTTCAGGGCCAGCACGGGCTGACGGCAACTGCGCAGACGCCGCTGATCGGGATTGTCTCGCGGCTGACCGATCAGAAAGGCTTTGACCTGCTGGCGCAGATCATCGAGCCACTGCTGCGCCATCACGATGTGCAATTTGCGATCCTTGGCACGGGTGACCGGCGCTATCATGATCTGCTCAGCATCACGCGCGCGCGCTTCCCGCAGCAACTCAGCTTTGCGCCGACCTTCAACGCCGCCGCCGCGCAGCAGATTTATGCCGGTGCCGACCTGCTGCTGATGCCCTCGCGGAGCGAACCGTGCGGCCAGAGCCAGATGGTGGCCATGCGCTACGGAACGATCCCGATCGTCCGCGCGACGGGCGGGCTGGCCGATACCGTGACTGATTATGATGCCACAGCCGAGAGCGGCGATGGATTTGTCTTTGTGCCATACGAGCCGCTGGCGTTGTTTGCCGCGATCGTCCGCGCGATCGAGGCCTACCGCCACCGCGCGAGCTGGCAGCGGCTGATCACGCGCGCCATGGCGGCCGATCATTCGTGGGATGCATCGGCGCGGCGCTATGTGGAGCTGTATCAGAAGGCGCTGGCCTTGCGCTAGAAGTGAAACGTCTCAGGCGGGAGCGGCTGTGCATCACTCACCTGCACGTAAATGCGGTGTTCATCGCGGGTGATCGCCGTCGCGGTGGCGCTGATCAGCCGCCCTTGATCACGCCAGAAGACGGTATCGCCGACGCGAATATCGTACTGTGCGGGTTGCAAGTAGCCGTTGGTACAATCGATGGTAAAACCGTCGCGGTCACGCGTATCAACCGGGAGCGATGAGTAGCGGCGACCATACCCGCGCCGTTCGATATCGACCGTAAGAAATAGCTGTTCCGTCGCCATCAATCCTCTTTGCAAAACGCCGCCTGCGCCCACGCACCCACGGCGCTGGCACTGATATTCCCGCTCCTGGGGTCGACTTCGATCCGGCCGCGTTCGAAGTATTGTACCTGCAATTCGCGATCGGGCGGTTGGCCGCTTTGCAGCGGGCTCAACGCGCGGCCAAAGCGCCATTCGCCAGCAGCACGTGTGTAGAATGCGCGCAGCGACGGCGCGACGGGATAGGTCTTGCCGTCGAGTGCGACACCGCGGCTTGCGGCGAAATCGGCACCGTGCGGCACCACCCGTGCGGCGCGTTGCACCAGCGGTAAAACCTCGGGTAGCGCGGCGGTATCAAACGTGGTGACGCTGGTGCCGCGCGCAAGTTCGATCACCGCCGCCGTAAAATACTGCACGACTGTGCCGTCGCGTTCGCGCACAAACGCATCACCGAGCGGCTGGCCAAAGCTCGCCGCGCCGCCGTACTGCTCGTACAGAATTCGAAACGCGCCCTTGATGCGAAACGCCGCGCCGCGCGGATAGATCGGCGCGTTGCCGCCGCCCGGCAGCCGCAGATCACCCCCGGTGAGCGGCAAGCTGGTTTGCACCAGCGCGGTCAGCGGCGCACCGGCGGCGGCGCGGAACTGCAGCGCGGCGGGTTTGAGCGTGCCGTCAGGCCGGATGAGCCCGTAAAATTCCTCGCGCGTGTCCCAGCGCAGCATCGGCCCGGCATCAAAATCGCGCAGCGCCCAGGCCACCACACCGGCGACGACACCATCCGACTGACGCAGCGCCGCCTGATACGCCGCCGCCTGCTGCGCTTCGCTATACTGCGGGTTGTCGCAGCGCGGGCCGCTGGGCCAGCCAAATTCGCCCAGGATGATCGGCTTTGGCGTGCGTGCGCGGATCTCGGCCAGCTGACGCGCGGTATCGGGAGCGTTATAATTGTGCAGGCTAATGATATCGCTGATATCCAGCACGCTGCGGCCATCCGGCCCGGCACGCCACAGGTTCTCGTACTGCCCCATACCGACCGTCACCAGATGATTGGGGGCGAGCCGGTGGACGACATCGGCGGTGCGCCCCAGCCAGTCAAGCACCTGGTCGGCGCGCCCGTCCTTCCAGGCCGGGTAGTGATCGGGTTCGTTGTGGAGATCCCAGCCGATGATCCGGTCATCACCGGCGAAATTGCCGATCAATGACTCAAGATACTGGATCTGGCTGTGCTGCTCGGGCGCATCGGCGGCGGGAAATTCGTTTTCAAAATCAAACAGCGCCACGATCACGCGCACATTGAGGCTGCCCGCGATCTGCACGATCTCGCGTAGCTGACGCAGCGAATCGGCGGCGATGCGGGTCTTGCCCGTCGCGCCATCGGTCTCGGCGGCGTACGGCAGCAGGATGCGGATGGTATTGATCGCCAGCCGGTCGCGCCCGTCGCGCAGTTCGGTCGCGATCTGCGTGGCATCCCAGCTGTCCCACATCTGCGCCCACGGTCGGCGCTGCGGGTAATAATTGACACCCTTGAGCTGGACGGGCTCGCCGAGGCGTGTGAGCTGTGCGCCAGCGACGGTGAGAAACCCGCCCGGGTAGGCAGCCGCGCCGTTGCCGAGCGTGGGCGGCGGTGGTGGCAACGCCTCGCGGCCAAGCATCGCAAACTGGATGCCGCCCGCGCCGTGGTCTTCGAGGCGCGCGCGTGCGAACCACTGCACGGTGACCGTACGGCCATCAGCCAGCAGTTCGCGGCGCGCCCTGGTGATTGGCGCGCCGAGCAGCGCGATTCGTTCGGCATCGGTCACACCCGGCTGCCCCAGATCGAGCGCGCGGCTGCGCCAGGCGGCCAGAAATGGTGCACAGACATTCTGGCTGGTCTCGGCAAAATATTTGCAGCCGATGCGCGGCAGATCGGGCGCGGCGGGCGCGCTGGTACGGCTGGCGAGCAGCGTGCTGCCCAGCGGTACAATCTCGATATCGGCGGGTGGGGCGCGATCGGCGATGACCGCGATCGTCGCGTGTTCGAAGCGCTGGATCGTGCGGCCATCCTGCGGTTCCGGTTCCGCCAGTGGGTAGCCAAAGGTAGCGAGCCCGCCGTGTTGCTCCCAGATCGCACGCAGGCGGCCATCGATACAGGCGGTGGGTTGCTCGGGGAAGCAGCGTGACGCGGCTGATACTGGCAGGGCCGCGAGCGCAGCCACAAACGTTGCTGCGGCGAGCAGCACACGTATCTTGCGCATAATCATCTCTCCTCGCTCGGCGTATATTGTACCACGCGGCCCAACCATCCGCCCGCCGTGCGGCGGCGTATATCCGAGACGTGCAGCAAAGGGGGAACCGGCGTGCGGATTGCATTTCTTGACTCGTGGCTCCAGAGCAGCGCCGAAGGCAGCGGCACGGCGGTGGCGATCGGCGGCCTGCAGCGCGCGCTGCTACGCCAGGGTATTCAGATTACCCGGCTCGCGCCGACCGGCCAGCGGCCGCACAACCTCAATCTGCGGCGGCTACTCTTCAATATCCAGATTCCGGCGCTGCTACGCCGCCTGCGCTACGACCTGGTGATTGGCTTTGATATCGATGGCTTCCTGTGGTCGGGCGCGACGAACGGCACGCCGTACCTGACAAGCATCAAGGGTGTCGCTGCGGAAGAAGCGCGCCAGGAGCAGGGGCGCATCCGCGCGCTGCTCTGGTCGCTCTCGCGATTCGAGCGCCACAACGCGCGGCACGCTGCGGGCGTGCTGACGACCTCGGAGTACTGCCGCCGCGCGATCGAGCGCCACTACGGTGTGCCCGTCAGCCGTGTGCGGCTGGTGCCCGAGGGGATCGACCTGGCGGCGCGGCGCGCGCCCGCAGCCCGGCGCGGCGGCGACACGATCCTGTGTGTGGCGCGCCAGTACCCGCGCAAGCACGTGGCCGATTTGTTGCGCGCCATGCCGCTGGTGCGCCAGCAGGTGCCGCGCGCGCGCGCCGTGATCGTCGGCGATGGGCCGGAGCACGCCGCGTTGCAACGCCTGCACGCCGATCTGCAACTCGGCGCGAGCGTACAGCTGCTCGGTGCGGTGCCGAGCGATGCGGATGTGTTGCAATTGTACGCGCAGGCCGATGTCTTTTGCCTGCCAAGCGTGCAGGAAGGCTTTGGCATCGCCTTTCTCGAGGCGATGGCAGCCGGGCTGCCGGTGGTGGCGACCAACGCCGCCGCGATCCCCGAAGTGGTGCCAGCTGGCCAGGCGGGTACGCTGGTGCCGCCCGGTGATGCGCCCGCGCTCGCGCAGGCACTCGTCGAGTTGCTCGGCGACCCACAGCGGC
Source organism: Roseiflexaceae bacterium (assembly GCA_043752605.1). Lineage (GTDB taxonomy): Bacteria > Chloroflexota > Chloroflexia > Chloroflexales > Roseiflexaceae > JAYUYF01. The sequence continues at coordinate 4,591 of JAYUYF010000669.1, read as the reverse complement.
GGCGGGCGTACGGGCAATTTGGCAGCCAGCACGTCGAGCGCTACGATTGGGATCGCGTCACGACGACGTTTCTTGATCAGGTGCAGCCGTTTCTGTAGAGCCGGTAGCGCTTCCCCTCTCCCACACCAGGGAGAGGGGGAGCAGGCGGTGCCGATGCGCCGCATATCATGGCCACATGCTATCGACGCCGGTCGTCGCGCCGACGCTGAGCAGCGGACGATTGATACGCTGCATCTCTTCGCCGGGCAGCACCGCGCTGGCCGCGCCACCGCAGGTAACAGCTCAGGCAGCATCCCCGAATGTGGGCACGGCAGTTGACACATCTGCCATCTGGCGGCTGGGGATCGTGAGCGCGAAGTGTGAGCCGACGCCGGGTGTGCTTGTGACCTGGATCGTCCCGCCGAGCAGCTGCGCGAGCCGTTGGCTGAGCGCGAGCCCCAGCCCGCTGCCACCATACTGGCGCGCGGTCTGCGCATCGGCCTGGCTGAAATCTGCAAACAGGTTGGCCAATTGATGGGGGTGCATCCCGATCCCGGTATCCTCGACGATCAAGCGCACGTGCGCTTGATCGGGCGTGTCGACCCGTAGCCAGATCGTGCCGTTGCTGGTAAATTTTGCCGCATTACCGAGCAGGTTGATCAGGATTTGCCGCAGCCGGAAGCCATCGGTGCTAATAAGTACTGGTGCATCGAGCGCATCGATCAGCAACTGATTGCCATTCTGGCGCATATGCGGCCGCAGGGTGCGCTCGAGATCGGCTATCAGGTCGTGTGTGAGCAGCGGTTCAAAGAGCAAATCGAGACGCCCGGCCTCGATTTTTGCCAGATCGAGCGTATCATTGATCAGCGTCAGCAGATGTTTGCCCGCCGCGCGGATACTAGTCAGATCCTCGTGGATTTCGGTATCGCCGATCTCGTTTGCACGCATTTGCCCCAGCTCGCTGTAGCCGATGATCGTTGTCAGCGGTGTGCGTAGTTCGTGGCTCATGCCAGTGAGAAAGCGGCTCTTGGCGCGGTTCGCGCTGGTCGCGGTATCGCGGCTGATGGCGAGTTGCTGCTGCGTGGTCTCGAGTGCAGCGAGCATGCGGTTGATCGATTGACCAAGCACGCCGACTTCGTCGCGCCCCGTCACGCTGATGCGCTGCGCCACATCACCCGTCGCGCTGATCAGCGCCGTTTCATTGCTGACGCGAACGAGACGGCGCAAGACGACAAAATCAACAAATGACACAATAATCGTACAAAACACGGCACCAATCATGAGCATGCCACCAAAGATATAGCCAATCACCTGTTGGCCGCGGGCGTGGATCGGACGTTCGCTGACAACGCGCATCACCAGCGCAGCATCGCCGCTCAGATCTTCCAGCATCAAGATACCAGCGATCTGCTTGCCACCGTTGACTGGTGTGACCACCGGCGCCTGGCCGATGGCGATCGTGTCGAGACTCTGGGCTTCGGCGGGCAGCGCCGGGTCATCGAGCCGCCAGACGTGCAGATCCAGCTGCGCCTGGCTGGCAAGATCGGTCACCGCCACATTGCTCAGCGTGCGGCCAAAGATCAGCACGCCACGTGCCGGCCCGTTGCGCTCGTTATCGAGAATCGGTTGCGCGCTCACGAGCAACACGCTGGTTGGCAGGATGACGATGCCGCTTGCGCCTGTCTCCATCGCGATGACCGTGCGCAATGCTGGCAGCCGGCTGAGGTGCGCGATAAGTTCATCGGCTGAGGTTTTTGCTGCGAGTTGATCGCTGATACGCAGGATCGGCACCTGGTTTTGCGTATCAAACCCGAGCGCGAGATCGACACCGATCCGCGCGAGGCTCTCGGCGGCAAAATTCTCGTCGACAAATATGGGATCACGATCGGCCATGAACGCGTAGGTCGTGTTCCGGAACGCATAATCGCCGGTGGTTGCGCTCAAATCTTCGAGCGAGTGCTCGATCACCGCTGCGGCGCGCAGGGTTTGTAACCGCGTCTGTTCGGCTTCGAGCGCATCAAAGCTCTGGCCAAACAGCAGGCTAGCGCTCGCCATCACAATGATCGTAATGACGATCGTCAGCACTATCAGGACGACAAGCGTGGTCGTTCGTATCGATCGGGCTGCCTGCATCGCGTGCGGTCTCGCTCTGTTGAACTGACATGACAAAAGATGTCAGCTGTTTTCAGTTGTTACAATAGTACCACGCTGATCATACCGTACGACAACTGGTGCGACGATTCGCGCGAGCCGTCGGATAACCTGTGGTACACTTATGCATCAAACTTTCGGTCTATACAGTGCAGGAGTTGTGCATGAGCACGTCGCAGCGTAGCGGGCTAAACAGCACCGCGCTCGCCCTTATCCCGCTCGCGATTGCGATCAACATCGCGAGCGGGCAGCTGATCAAGGTTATCAAACTGCCGATCTATCTTGATAGTGTTGGCACCGTGCTGGCGGGTGTGTTGCTCGGCCCGTGGGTCGGGCTGATCACCGGGTTGCTCTCGAACGCGATCTGGACGCTGATCGGGCTCGATGGCTACGCGCTGACATTTGCGCCGGTAGCGGGCATGATCGGCTTGCTGGCGGGCTTTGCCGGGCGGCTGGGCGCGTTTCGGGTCGCATCGCCGCGCTGGCTCTCGGTAATCATCGGCGCGCTGTTCCTGTTTGCGCTGGCGTTGTTTGTGCTGCTATTTGTCAACGCGACGCCCAATCCGGATGGTTCGCTGGCATTCCCGAACGCCGGTGATTTGCTGGTGCAACCCGTACCGCTGGTGGTCTTTCTGATCGCGGCGGTCGCTGGTGGTGCGCTTGGCTATTTTGGCATGCGTACGGCGGGCTACGCCGGGCTTGCCGGGGTGATCACCGGCGTGGTTGCCGCGATCGTCTCGGCGCCGATCGCGGCGTATGTCTTTGGTGGCGTGACGGGCTCGGGCACGGATGCGCTGGTGGCGGCGTTTCGGCTCAGTGGTGGCAATATTCTGGCCTCGGCATTTGCGCAGGGTGCGGTCTCGGATCCGTTTGACAAGATGACGTCGTTTATGGTGGTCTGGGCGATTATCCAGGCGTTGCCGCAACGGGTGCGCCAGCAATTTCCGGGGCTGCGGCGAGCGGTTCCCGCCACGCAACCCGCCGAGACCACGCCAACGCGCACGCAATAACGCGCGTGAGCACCCCCGAGACGCCGCGCACTGGTTCATTGCAGCGCCTGCACCCGCTCACCAAGCTGGCTGCGGCGCTGCTGCTTGTTGTTGCCGCCTACACATTGCCCGGCATCTGGCCGCCGCTGGCGATCCTGTTGCTGGTGCTCGCGCTGGCGTTGTATGGCGGGGTTGCGCGCAGTGTGACGCGCACGATGCTCCAGATCATCGCGCCGATTGTGCTCTCGCTGTTTCTGATCCAGGGCATTTTGTTCCCACCCATCGGTGCCACGCCGCTGCCGCTCGGCCCGATCACGCTGACGGTCGAAGGGCTGGTCTTCGCCACCACGCAGGCGCTGCGGCTGGCGACGCTGAGCGCCACCGTGTTGTTGCTGCTGGCGCTGACGCACGCGTCCGATCTGGTGCATGCGCTGACGGAGCGCGGGCTGCCGCGCAGTATTGGCTACATTTTGCTGGTTTCGCTGCAGGTGGTGCCCGATATGAGCGCACGCGCGAGTGCGATCCTCGATGCGCAACGCGCGCGCGGGCTCGAGACGCAGGGTGGCCTGCGCCCTTTGTTTGCGATCGTACCGCTGCTCGGGCCGCTGGTGGTGGGCGCGCTCGTCGATGTACAGGAGCGCGCGATGGCGATTGAATCGCGCGCCTATACCGCACCCGGCCCCAAGACCAGCCTGCGGCAGCTGACCGACACACCGGCGCAGGTGGTCGCGCGCACGCTGCTGCTGCTCGCGGTGCTGAGTCTGATCGGCTACCGCAGCTGGCAGGCGTTCGGCGGCCAGCTGTGAGCACGCGCCCGGCTGCGGTCGTGCTGCACGATCTGACCTTTGGCTACGCCGGTGGCGCGGCCCCCGCGCTGCGCGGAGTTTCGTTTGCCGTGCCAGACGGCACGATCCTCGGCGTCGTCGGCCGGGCGGGCGCGGGCAAGAGTACGCTGTGTGCGGTGTGTACCGGCTTTGTGCCACATTTCTTCGCGGGTGATCTGAGCGGCACGGCGCGAGTGGACGGCGAGCCGGTGCTGGAGCGCAGCCCGGCGCAGCTGGCGGGCCACGTCGCGCTGGTGGGTGGCAGCGCATTCAGCCAGATCTCGGGCGCACGCCAGACGGTCTTTGAGGAGGTCGCGTTCGCACTTGAGAACACGGGTGTCGCACGCGCGGAGATTATTCTGCGCGTCGAAGCAGCGCTCGAAACCTTGCAGATCCGCAACCTGCGCGACCGGTCGCCGTACGCGCTCTCGGGCGGGCAGCAGCAACGCATGCTGATCGCGGGCGCGCTGGCGCTGCGGCCATCCGTCCTGGTGCTCGATGAGCCGACAGCACAGCTTGATCCGCCCGCAGTGGCGGATCTGGGCCGCCTGTTGCGCGAGCTCGCCACGCGTGGCACCACGATTGTTGTCGCTGAGCACCGGCTGGAGTGGGTCGCCGAGGTGGCAGACGCGGTGCTCGCGCTCGATG
>JAYUYF010000668.1:0-2925 GCA_043752605.1 Roseiflexaceae bacterium | reverse complement strand
TATCGCGCACAGATGACGCGCTACGATATCAGGAGGAACCCATGCGACTTGATAGCATGCAGGATTTGTTCGTTCACGAGCTGCGGGACCTGTACAGTGCGGAAACCCAGTTGTTGAAGGCGCTGCCGAAGATGGCCAGTGGCGCACACGACGCTGAGCTGCGCAAAGGCTTTGAGACACACCTGCACGAGACCCAGCAGCAGGTTGCGCGCATCGAAGACATCTTTAGCGCAATGGGTGAGAACCCGCGCGGTCTCACCTGTAAGGCGATGGAGGGTCTGATCGAAGAGGCCAGCGAAATGCTCAAAGAGAAGGGCGACGCGACGGTTCTCGACGCCGGGATCATTGGCTCGGCCAGCCGTGTTGAGCACTATGAGATCGCTGGTTACACCTTTGCGCATGCGCTGGCTATGAAGCTCGGCGACAACCGCTCGGCCGATCTGCTCAAGGCCTCGCTCGCCGAGGAGACCGCGACTGAGAAGAAGCTGCACACATCGTTCGAGATGCTTGCCAGCAAGTCGGTCGGTCGCTAGGGTTATACTGACCGATAACGGTTCTCGGGAAGCCCCCGGATCAGCTCGCTGGTTCGGGGGTTCGATTTGTCTACCGGTGCAGCCCTGATTTCAATTTTCAATGCTTGTCCCTCTGCTATACTGGCCACACACCGATCATCAGGAGCGACGATGCGCCTCGACCTGCACCACATTGCTTTTGCTTTCGCCAATCACGCGCAGCAAGCGGCGCTCCTCCAGACGCCTGGTCTGCGCGAGGTTGTGCCATTTGGCCAGACAAACCCTGGCGGCCTCCTGCCGCAGATGCGCCACGCGTTGTACGCCGCGCCCAATGCGTTTATCGAGATGCACCAGGCAGGTACCCCTTCGGCATATCGCCCGGTCAATGAAGCCGGGATCACACACATCTGCCTGCAATCGGCGACCATGGAGCCGCTGCACGGCGCGCTGGTGGCGCAGGGTGCCACACCGCATTGCACACCGCTCGATCTTGGCACGGGCAATCTCTACAGCTACCTGCGTGATACTGAACATAACGTTATTGAGGTTGAAGCGCTGGCATATGCACCGCCGGCACAGGCACCCTGGCTGGCACACGTCGGCATCGCCTCACACGACGGCGCGCGGCTGGCGGCCTTTTACCAGCAGATCCTCGGTGGTGCGCGCAGTGGTGGCTATACTGTTGGCCCGAACCCGCGTCTCGACGCGCTTGCGGCGCTTACAGACGTGCGCGCGATCCCGTACTGGATCACGGGTGGTAACGTCTCGATCGAGATCTGGCAGTTTCTCAATCCGCCCACGCTGCCGCGCAGTGTCGCACGCACCTACCGCGATCCGGGCTACAGCCATATCTGTTTTGAAACTGACAACTTGCAAGATGCAATGACACTGCTGATGGCGGCCGGCGCAACGGTTGTCTGGCAATCTCAGGACGATGCGGCGGGCGATGTGGCGTTCATGGCAAACCTCATGCATAGCAGTGGCGTCGAATACACACCCGAACCGGTCATCGTCACCACGCACAATGCCTATCTGCACGACCCGGACGGCAATCTGATTGAGCTCCTGCAACTCGACGATGACACGATCTACCCGCGCATCGCGACCTTGCCGCACCCCACGATCATCGCCGCAGTCGCTGCCTTACGGAGTACGCCATGACCTTGCCACTCACCGATCGCACCGCGCTGATCACCGGCGCAGCCGCTGGGATCGGTCGCGCAATTGCGGTGCGGCTCGCCACCGATGGCGCGCAGATCGTCGCGCTCGATCTGCCGGGTGTGACACTCGATGCGACCGCCGCTGCCGTGGCTGCTGTGGGTGGCAGCCTGCTCGCCATCGCGGGCGATGTGACGCGCGCCGAGGACTGGCAGCGCGCGCTGGCACAGATTGCGCGGCTCGATATCCTCGTCAACAACGCCGGCATCTCGGGCGCTGTCTGCGGGCTGTTCGACTACCCCGAGGAGATGTTTGACCGTGTGATGGCGGTCAATGCACGTGGCACGTTTTTGGGGCTCAAGTATGGTGGCGCGGCCATGCGCGCCCACGGCGGTGCGATCATCAACATCGCCTCGGTCTCCGGTCTCAGCGGTAGCCGCAACATTGCGCCGTATACCGCTAGCAAACACGCGGTCGTCGGCCTCACCAAAGTCGCCGCGCTCGAATTTGCCGCGCATAAGATCCGCGTCAATGCGGTCTGCCCATCACCAACTGCCACCGAGATGATGGCCACGCTCGAACGTACCCTTGCGCCGAGCAACCCTGAAGCGGTGCGTGAGCGCTTTCACGCCAGTATTCCACTCGGGCGTTATGGTGAACCGACCGAGATCGCCGCGCTGGTGGCATTCCTCGCGAGCGACGAAGCGCAATTTATTACGGGTGCAGCGCTGAATATTGATGGCGGCATGCTCGCGAGTTAGGTATTCGATCACGTTGTTCATAACATTGGCGAATCGACGTTTATTGCACAAGCAAACAGCCCGCGCGATCAGTGATCGCGCGGGCTGCTAAGACAGGATACTACTCAGCGTTTCGCGCCTACGGTGCGACTGTTGGTGTCGTGTCTGTCATTCCACCCGGCATGGCGGTACCCGTCGTTTCACTGGTGCCACCCGGCATGGTGGTTATACTGCTGTCGCTCGTTCCACCGGTACCACTCGTACCCGCTGGCGGTTGATTACACGCGCCAAGCAACGCACCCGCAATAAGCAATGTCCACGGCATATATCGTTTCATCAGAACCTTCCTTATCCAGGACTTTCGTTAACCAAATATTTACGATTTTCTGCTTGCGTCGCGCTTTTTCTTGTGTTATGGTAGACGAAATGACGTATATCCATAACAGGTAGCGCGATGATTACGAAAGCACAATATATTGAGTTTCTTGTCAGTACTCCGGTAAATTACACCTGTA
>JAYUYF010000667.1:0-2928 GCA_043752605.1 Roseiflexaceae bacterium | reverse complement strand
CTGCGGGCCCAGGTGAAACGGCAGCGGCGAGCGGTGGCGCGGGCCCTGCGGCAGTCCCGTCGCGGGGTCAGACACGGTGGGGAAGCTGGCCGGTGTGGCTGCATATGCTGCCATCGCTGCACCAGCGTGGTTGGTGCCATCGGGCGCGTCGCCCAGATCGGGCTGTGCGCCAGCGAACACCGGCTGGCGGTAGGTGACCACCAGTTTTGGCCCGACGCCGGTCTCTTTGGCGTGGGCTGCCACCTGTTGGCCGCCGTTGCCGCGCATGCCAAAGCCGTCGTTGGGTATCGTGCCCGCGTGCCAGGCCTGTACCAGCGGCGTGACATTAAATATGTAGACACCATTGGCGGTGACGGTCTGCACTGGTCCGCCAGCCGTAATCGCTGGCTGGGTGTTCCAGGTGAGCGTCGCCTCGTCCCACGTGCCATTGGCGCGGCCAATTTCGACATCATTCGGGCCGACCAGCTCGCTGACAAAGGTAAGTTGGAGTTCTGCCGAGTCGATCACTGCATTGGCAGGCAACGCCAGCAGATCGAACCTGGCGAACGCACGATGGCCATCACGGCTGATAAAGCGCAGGAAATCGCCGTCAAAATTGGTATCCGGGCTGCCAGCCTGCGTGCGTACGTCGGCGGTGACAATCAAATCGGTGACGATCGGCGGCACAGCGGCCCGGGCTGGCAGCGATGGCAGCAGGCTCGTCAGCAGCACGCCAATCACGGCGAACAGGGTGCGTAAGCTGGGGTGGTGTGTGAGTCGCAAGGTGTATCTCCTCCTGTAAACAATGTTGCTCGGATGACACCGATCGTGTTGTCATACCTGCTCCTATCGTTGTGTGTCATCACAAGTATGGCAGCAGCGTGCGGGTGGGGTGTCCCAGGATCGGTGCTGATTGTCCCAAATTGGGAGCGGCAGCACCGCCAACCCCTTCACGTGGCGAACAGGATCCACGCGATCATGGGAAGAAACCGCGTGGTCCTGGGACTATCGTTATACCGCGCTTCGCTATACTCAGACCATTCGCGAGACAGGAGTATGCACGATGCGGTATTCGAATCTGCGGTGCGCCGTTGCGCCTGTTGTCCTCACGCTCATCGTATCAATGGTGACGACCTTCCCTGCCAGCCATGCCGTCGGCAGCACGCTTTTGGCGAACCCACTCACCCTGGTTCAGTCCGCCGATGGTGTGCCCGGTGATACCTTTGGCCATGCGGTCGCGGTCGACGGTGACCTGATGGCAGTCGGTGCGTCTGCTGCTGACGTCAACGGTGTGAACGGTGCTGGTGCGGTCTACCTGTTCCGACGCGATACGAACGCGCAGACGGGCTGGACCGCGTTCAAAAAGCTCACGATCGCGCTCCCCGAACTCAATGAGCGCTACGGCGCGCACATCGCACTTGATGGTGACGTGCTGGCAGTCGGCGCGACGGCGCGCAATGCTGGCGTGAACTTCGATGTGGGTGTGGTCTATCTGTACGAGCGCAACCAGGGTGGCGCAGACAACTGGGGTCTGCGAACAACACTCAGTGAGCCATTAGGCGGATTCGCGAGCTACGGAAGCGCGGTGGCGCTCGACGGCGATCTGCTGCTGGTTGGTGCGAGCGGGGCATTCCAACTGCGCGGCGCCGCGTACCTGTACGACCGCAGGCGCAACTGGGGCAAAGTCAAGGAGTTACGCGATGTCGATGGCGTGATCTCAGACTCTTTTGGTGAGGCAGTCGCCATCGATGGTGACACACTCGTGGTTGGGCAGCCGATGTACACCTTGAGCAGCCGCGCTGACAACAGTGGCGCGGCGTTTGTCTTCGGGCGCAACCAGGGGGTGCAGACACCTGGGGGCTTGTCACGCGATTGGCGGCGGACAGCCCGGCCCCCAATAGTCGCTTTGGCGGTGCGGTGGCGCTCGACGGCGATACCCTCGTGGTGGGTGCGCCGACAGCCAGTTCGGGAGGCAGCTCCCCCGTCCTTCAGACCGGCGCAGCGTATATGTTTGCGCGCGGCCAGGGAAGTTCAACCAGCTGGAGCATAGTGAAGCGGCTCGCCCGAGCAGATGGTGCGCATGAGGATCGCTATGGCGCGGCGCTGGCGCTTGTTGACGACCAGCTCTGGGTTGGCGCGGCATTCTCCGATGCAGGTGGCTTCAATAATCAGGGTATCGTGTACCGCTACGGGCGCGACCAGGGCGGCCCCGGAGCCTGGGGCGAGACACCAGCGTTAGCGGCGGAAGATGGCATATCCAGCGACCAGTTTGGCAGTGCCATCGCGGTCGATGGCACTACAGCCGTGGTCGGCGCGGTGGGGCATCTCGACGGCCGTGGTGCGATCTACGTGCCGGGCGCGGCCGCGCCCCCACTCCCGTCGTTGTCCCGCATCTACCTTCCTCAGATCAACCATGGCCGATTCGTGCGAACCGGCGTCCTGCGGGCCGGTGGCAGCGTCGCGGCGACAACGGGTGCGCGTATTGGTGCGGTGGCAGGGTCATTTACGGAGGACGTGGACATACTGATCGAAACCGCCCCCGCGCCAGCCGTGTCGCTCGGCGATTCGGTCACGCCGGTTGGCGGCTACCATGTCATCGCGGTGGCACGCCGCATCGCGACATCCACCGACAAACCACTGTTGATCGGATTGCCGGTGCCAGCTGGCGCGAATCCCGCTGATATGGCACTTGCCATGCTCGTGCCGCCAGGCCACAGCAGCGAAACTCGCTCAGATTTCAAATGGATCGCGCTGCCAGGGCGCTTTGACGCTGCCAGCAACCTGTTCGTGGCGACGATCCCGTTGCTGCCGTTGGACATCGTTCACGTGGTTCTGATCGAACACGCATCACTCGACCCGTTGCCACTGCCCCCGACCGTGCCGCTGGGGGCAAGCGCAGATACGTCGGCGCAGCCCGCCCAAACCCCGCCGCTGTTTGTGGTCACGTGC
>JAYUYF010000666.1:0-2930 GCA_043752605.1 Roseiflexaceae bacterium | reverse complement strand
TTCGAGCAACGGGGCACCCGCGATCGCCAGGGGTGGCACCAGTACCGGCTGCGCCGATGCCCGCACCAGCGCCGCTGCACCAGCGCCCGGCACCAGTTCGGTGAGCCGCCCGGTGGCCACCGCCTGCTGCTGGTAATCGCCGATAAAGGTGCCGACGATCGATGGGAACTCGGCAGTGTTCCACAGGTAGTAGAGGAACAGTGCAAATTCGCCGATCGTCAGCGATCCACCACGCAACTGCTGTCCGGCGAGCAGCAGCACGATGCCCACGCCGAGCGCGACGGTCGTCTCTGAGAGCGACCAGGTGACCTCGCGTAGCGTGCGCTCTGTAATCTCGCGCCTGGCACGCGTACGTGCCAGATTACTCATGCGCCGCACAACGGCATTCTCTGCACCGCCGACCTTGATCGCCTGTGCTGCACCAAAGACCTCGGCGAGAAACCCGCTGAGCGCATCGGCCGCAGCTCCGCTCGCCTCACCCATGCGCTGCAACCGCCCCCACAACACGCGCCCGACCAGCAGCGTGATCAGCGTTGGCGCGATCACCAGCAGCGTGATCCGCCAGTCGATCGTGAGCATGATGCCCACCGAGATCGCAAACGCCACAGCATAGCCCGCCACGTGCGGCAGCCAGGTCGGGAAGTCACAGACCTCGGCGACATCATTGTTGTAGCGGTTGACCGCTTCGCCCGGTGCTACAGACGCGGGCACGGCTCCTGGCTGGCGCAGCCGCGCCGCCATCAAATTGTGGCGCAATAATGCATCGCTCTCACGTTTGAAGGTGATCGCCGTTCGCACATCGGGCACCATCGCCGCCGCCCGTGCCGTCGCCACCGCGACAAAGCCGACGACCAGCGTCAGCACGCCCACGCTCGCGCTCGCCGCACCGGTGATCGTGTCGAACACCGCCTTCTCGATCAGCCCCAGCGCCGCAGGAGCGGCCAGCACCAGGATATGGTACAGGCTATGGCGCGTGAACAGCGCTGGACGCAACGCGATCAGCGCGCGGTTGAATTGGATCGTGTTCATCCCAGTGCCTCCATATCGCCCGTGCGTAACAACGCTGCAAAGCGGCTCGCCGGATCATCTGCCAGCGCAGCCCGCGATCCGTATTCTGCGACGCGTCCCCCCTCCATCACCAGCACATCATCGACGTGGCGCATTGTTTCGAGCCGGTGCGCGATGATGACCGCCGTGCGCCCGCGCAACAGTTGTGCAGTGGCATTGTCGAGCAACCGCTCAGTGGTCGGGTCGAGCCGCGAGGAGGCTTCGTCGAGAATTACCAGCCCTGGGTCGCGCAGGAATACCCGCGCAAATGCCAGGAGTTGCGCTTCGCCCGCCGATACACCACCGCCCCCCGCGCCAAGTCGGGTGTCGAGCCCCGCCGGTTGACGCGCCAGCCACGGTTCAAGACCGAGCGTGTGCAGCGCCGCCCGAATTTTGTCATCGCCGATCGTCTCGTCGAACAACGTCAGATTGTCGCGCAGCGTGGCGCTGAACAGTTCGACCTCCTGCGTCACGACCGCCACGCGTTGCCGCAGCACATCCGGCGCGATCGCGCGCAGATCCACGCCAGCGAGCTTGATGCTACCCGCCGTCGGGTCGTAGAGCCGCAGCAGCAGCCGCGCGAGCGTGCTCTTGCCGCTGCCGGTGCGCCCCACCACGCCGAGCACACGCCCGGCCGCGAGTGCGAACGAGACATCGCGCAACGCGGGTTCGCTGCCTGCTTCGGCATCATCATAGGCAAATCGCACGCCGTCGAGCACCAGCGTCGGTGCGCCGGGTGGTAGTGATTGCGGCGTGGTGGGTGGTTGCACGAGTGGTTGTTCGGCAATCAACGCGCGCACGCGCTTCGCCGCCGCGCTCGCCTGCTGGAAATCGTTGGCCTGCGCGCGGATCTGGTCGAGCGGGCTGCCCAGCATGGCAATGTAGAAGATCAACAAAAACGCGCCACCGATCGTCGTTTGCCCGCTGGTGTACAGCCACGCACCCGCGCCAAGCGCAAGTGCATATGCCAGCGCCGCCAGCCAGCTGCCGATCGCATCGCCGCTCACCGTGCCGGTCAGCGCATGCACTTCGGTGCGTAGCAGCGCCGCGCCGTGGCCGTCCAGTCGCCGCAACGTGTACGCCTCAGCGCCACTACTGCGCAGATCTTCGGTGCCACCAAGCCGTTCTTCGATATAACCAAACTGCTCGGCCGATGCCTGCTGGTGCTCCTCCCAGCGCGGTGCGACGCGTTGTTGCAACAGCCACAGGATCGCAAACGACAGTAGCGGATAGATGCTGGCCCCCAGCGCCACAAGCACGTTTTCGCGCGCCAGCAGCACCAGGACGCCGAGCATCAGGAGCAGATTGGCGACGATTCGCACCGTAAATCCCGAAAGCATGTTGGCCAGGTCACTCACATCGCGCTCGACACGCGCGATCAGCTCGCCGGGTGTGTGACGTTTGTGAAACGACATATCGAGCGCCAGCACATGGCGGGTCAGATCGTCGCGCAACGCATCGGTGGCGGCAAAGCCGAGCCGTGTGCCCACCGCGAATGCGCCAAAGTAGACCACGCGTTGCCCGAGCGTCAGCGCAATATAGCTCAACGCCGCCGTGATCAACAACGCGTCGCTCGCACCGCGCTGCGTCGCATCGACAAACAGCCGCACGATCTGCGGCCCGGCCAGTTGCAACCCGATGCTCACCAGCGTCAGCACCGCCAGGAGCAACAACGTCGGCCAGCGCGGCTACAAATACCGCACCCGTAGGGACGCAGCATGCTGCGTCCGCCCTGCGCGGGGTGGTGGTGGCCCTACGCGGGGTGGTGGTGGCCCGGCGTGGGGCGATGGTGGCCCGGCGTGGGGTGGTGGCCCGGCGTCGCGCGTTTGCCCGGTATCACCCATCCAACCCACCGGTCTGATAGCGCAGCCACAGGTCGGCCG
>JAYUYF010000665.1:0-2936 GCA_043752605.1 Roseiflexaceae bacterium | reverse complement strand
TTAGTGCCACACGGCAGGTCGGTGGCAGCATCCGTGTTGTATGGGCGACGGGTAGCGAGCGCGACACCTGGGGCTTCCGCGTCCTTCGTAGCACGAATGGCGAGCGTGGGACGGCGGTGATGGTTTCGGGCGCAATGATCCCGGCGCGTGGTACGGCCGCTGGTGCCAGCTACCGCTGGGAGGACACGCAAGCGGCTGCGGGCGTTGCCTACAGCTACTGGCTCGAAGAGATCGAAGTAAGCGGTGCAACGCATAGCTACGGCCCGGCGCGCACGACCACCACCACCGCGCTGATCAGACGGATCTTTATCCCGTTCACCACACGCTAGTGCAAATCGTCTTGCGTTGCGCCGCCCCAACCGCTCCTTCTCCCACAATGGGAGAAGGAGCGGTTGGGGCAGTTCTTGATGTCTGTGCCTGGAGAACGGCTCCAGGATACGGATACGGGCAGATGGACGCGAATGTGCAGCTTTGAGTCGTGGCGATCGTGGTCGAAGTAGCGGGTTTTAATTGCGGTGATTTGTTGTGACATCGCGTACTGCCGGGCCCTGACCCGACATTGACTCTGCTGGCGAATACTGGGGGTTTTTGCACATCCCCGCAAAAAGGTAAACGAGCCGGAACCGTATCGGCGTCTCTGGCGATTGCTTCCGCAGCGCCGCCGCCATGCCGTCAATAGCAATCGGGGTCGGCGACCGCGTACACGCGTAGCGCCCGTGGACGGTGATATGTTGCCACGCGACGGGCGACACGGTGTCCAGTTCGGCTACCCGCGCGGTATCGCCGGTCGACTCATTGGGGGCCACCCGGCGTGAGCGGATGGTTGCGTTATCGTCGTGGGGTGGCAGCAGCGCGATCGCCTCGGTCCGGCGAGACTGCTGGGCCGCCAGCAGGCGCGTCTGCATTGGCGGGCGTTGTCGCTCGCGGTTCAGCGCGCATGCCCGCCTACCGCACACAGTTACGACCGGCCTGTTTTGCCGCATAGAGCGCCTGATCCGCCCGTTTGAGCAGCGCAGAAAGGTCGAGCGCGGCTCCCTGCATGGTCGCGATGCCCACACTGATAGTGATAGCCGGTGCTCCTCGGCGCGCACGTCGTGTGTTGCCACGGCCGTGCGGATCCGCTCAGCGACGTGCCGCACCACCGCGTCGTCGGTTCCTGGGAGCAGCAGCACAAACTCCTCACCGCCATACCGGCCAACGACGTCACCGCGCCGCATCTCGCTGCGCAAGATTGCGCCAATCACGCGCAGCACCGCATCACCAGCCGCATGACCACAGGTATCGTTCACCTGCTTAAACGAGTCGATGTCCAGCAGCGCCACTGACGCGACATAAGTGCTAAGGGAACGGTACTGGTTCGTCCACAGGCAATGCAGGATCTTGACGACCTGTGAGATATGATCGCAGATGCTGCCGACCCTGCGACGGCGGATCGGTCTGCCCAGCGATCTTTGCGCGGTTGACGCTGCTTGCGGCGTTGCCATTGATCGGCCGCAACCAGCATGCGCTTCGGCCCGGGCTGCGCAGTGTTCCCGTGGGTCGGTGCCTCTTCTTCTTTTATCCATTGCAGGACGGCATTGTGCTGACACGTGTGCTGTAAGGGGGACGCGATTTGCCGCAGGGGTAAGATGATGACGTCATGCCAGACCCCGCAGCAGACGATCGTGCGTAGCGCGGTGCGGTCGTAATCGACCGCATCCACACGCTGCAGTACGCCGCAATGCGCGATGATCTTCACCGATCACGCCGCACACCGCCCTGCGCTACTCCTCCAGCCGCACCCCGGTGTTTGCCACCGCGGTCGGCTCGATATATTTCGTGAGCGGGGTCATCGGGGTGCGCCAGCCGCCGGCGTCGGTGAGCCGGTCGATCGCCGTCCCCGCGCGCGCGGCAGCCGTGGCCCAGTAGTGCCGCAAATCGTGTGCGGAGAGCTGCGGGACGCCAATCGCTTCCCCCAGCAGTCGGATCCGCCCGGTTGCGCCACGCGTGCTCAGCCCGGCGTGGGTGAGCGCGCCGTCCTTGCGGCTCGCGCGCAACAACGGCCCGGCGGTGGGCGCGTGGCTGACGTAGGCAAGTGCGGCGCGCAACGCATCGGCAGTGAGTTTGTGGGTCTGCGTCCGTACGACTTTGGGCCGGTAAAACCGTAGCATCCCGGTGGCGAGATCGAGATCAGCGGGCATAATTCCCACCACTTCCGAGACGCGCAACCCGTGGTCGAGCAGCAAACACACGAGCAACGCGTCGCGCCGTCCCTGTGGGGTTATGGGCTGCTGTTTCAGCTGCCGCGCCTGGGCGGTCGTGAGCAGCACGGCCTGTGCTTTCTTGTGCCCGCGTCGCGGGTGCTTCGTGGGGTCACCCGCCTGCTTGCTCAGGCGTGTGATTTCGCGGGCGCTGTAGCCGCGCACGCGCTGGATCTGGCGCTCGGTGTCGGCGGGGATTGCCCCGGCCTGGGCAGCGAGTGCCGCATGCACCTTGACCGTGCTGAGCGCGCGGTTGAGCGTGGCGGGCGCAAACCCGGTAGTGCGTTGCCACTGGACAAACCCGCTGACCAACCCCCAGCTGATGCCGCGCCATGCGTCGGGCACGCCGTAGAGCCGTTCGGCAGCCGTGCCAAGGTGGCCAAGATCCACGCCCGCGCGTACCAGGTACATCGCAAACCGCTGGAGGTCGCTCTGCTGGGCGCGCTGCGTCTCGTCGGCCAGGCGCTGGTGGTAGTCGTCGAACAGCGCGGCGGTCGCCGCCGCGTCGGCCGCCGCCGCCGCCGCGTGCAGCGCGGGCAGGTGCGGCGCGAGCGGTGCATGCGGCGGGCGGGGGACAAGCGAGTCGGCAGGGTCAGACATCGGCGTTCGCTCCTCGGGCGGGTCTGGGAAGAGTATACCACAAATAGCTTCCGATAATGCTTCCTTATCGGAAGCTATTTCTCTAAGCGGTCGGCG
>JAYUYF010000664.1:0-2939 GCA_043752605.1 Roseiflexaceae bacterium | reverse complement strand
CAGCGAAACGCTTCGAGACCCACAAACCCATCGCCAATATGCGCGTGCCGGTCGACACGGCTGCCCAGATCTTTCTGCGAGTCGTTGAGGTGAAACGCGCCGATCCGCGCGGTGCCGATCAGACGCTCGAATTCGGCGAATGTTGCTTCGTATGCTTCGGCTGTGCGAATATCGTAACCAGCCGCCAGAATATGGCAGGTATCGACACACACCCCCAGCCGCTCGGGGTAGCCACTGGTCTCGATCAGGCGCGCCAGATGCTCGAATTTGTAGCCGAGCGTCGTGCCCTGGCCAGCCGTCGTCTCCAGCAATACCGTCACGCCCGAACCGATCGCGTCGCTAAAGATTCGGTTGAGCGCCGCGCTGACGCGCACCAGACCCCAGTCTTCGCCGGAGCCGACGTGCGCGCCCGGATGCGTCACCAGATACCCGATCCCCAGCGCGGTGCAGCGCTCCAACTCTTCGCTAAACGCGGCGATCGATTTCTCCCAGAGCTCGTCGCCGGGGGCGGCAAGGTTGATCAGATATGAATCGTGGACGACCACTGGCCCCAGACCGCTCGCCGCCTGCGCCATACGGTACTGGGCGATATCATTCTCGGTCAATGGTTTGGCGCGCCACTGTTGCTGATTTTTGGTAAAAATCTGTACCGTGTCACACCCGGCGCTTGTGCCGTGTGCAAAGGCATTGTGTAAGCCACCCGCGATCGACATGTGCGAGCCAAGTTTCATGGTGTCACCACTACTATATCTGTCAGCGTCGTCCACGCACCTGTGTTGCCGAGCGTATCAACCGGCTGGACGCGCACCAGCGATGTGCCCGCAGCGGGCATCAGCGTCAGCGTCGGCGCCTCAGTGAACCAGTCACCTGTGCCAGCTGCATCGGTGCCAACATAGATCCGGTATCCTGCGATGCCCACGCCCGCGTCTTGCGCGGCAGCCCAGACGAGCGTCAGCGGTGAGCCCGGGCGGGTGCGTACCGGCTCGATCCGGGCCACATCGCTCGGTCCACGTATATCATACCCGATCGGGCCAAATGTGGTGAGCGCGCTGCGGCCATGCGCGTCCCACCCGCGCACATACAATGTGTGCTGGCCTTCGCCCGCCGCCGCCAGCGAGATCGGTGTGTCGGTGCCGGTACGCTCGGCATTTCCTGGCTCGCGGTTCCAGGCAAAGGCGATCCCACCGGTGATGCTGCCACTGGCTGCGCGCAATGTGAGATCCTCGCGGTACCAGCGACCGGGCTCGGCCGCTGTGCTGAGACCTGGCGGCTCGGGTGCTGCACCTGCGGCGGCGGTGAGGCGGGTGCCGCCGTACTGATTGCAGCCGCCGATTTCGGGCAGTGGGTAACCATCGGCAAATGTGACCGCCACCGAGCGGCGGTTGCGCGCGCCACCACCTTCGGCGGTAAAGGCGGTAAAGTGCAGATGCGGGTTGCCACGCGTGGCGCGCTCTCCCGCCTCACCGATCTGCTGGCCGCGCTCGATGCGCGCCCCCGGGCTCACCAGCGCACGCTGCAAATGGGTGTACTGCGTGTAGAGCCCGCCGCCATGGTTGATGATCAACGTGCCGCTGCCCGCCACCCAGACAAACACCTCGCCAGCAGCGGCGGCACGCACCGGCGCGCCGATCGTCGCGCCATCGGTGGCGACAAGATCGAGTGAATAATGATCCCACGCGTCGTGCGTGCCACAGCCGTAGCCCTGGATGATTTTCCACGTCGCGCCGGCGGGCGTGGGAAGCCAGAGTTCGGTGGCCGCACGCGCAGGCGATGCCGGCGTAGCCAGCGTCAGTAGTACTGCCGCGCAGAGTGCAAGAAAACGTAGTTGTTTAAACATGGTTGAGGCAGATTAGCACGCCTTCCAGAATACGTCAAACGAACTGGCGGCTGATTGTTGCAATTCTGTTGAAGCATCGGTACGATCTATCGCTTGTTTACAGCAACTGTGGTGTGTATGCTGTAGCTGTAGTTGCCAGCACGGGATTGTTTCGAGAGGCAACGTTGCCTCTCTTCCACCACGTCTGGTTGCGCAATCATGAGCAGAGGCGCGGCGCAATGACACAGGCGATTTATGCACCAGAGGCGGTCGAGACCAGCGTGCTGGTCGTCGGCATCGCCAGCGAGACCTACGGTATTCCGGCTACTGTCGTGCGCGAGGTTGTGCGTTTCACCGCATTTACCCCTGTGCCGGGAGCTGCTGCGAGCTTGCCTGGCGTCATGAGCCGTCGCGGCGCGATCTTGCCGGTCGCCGATTTACGCGCGGTACTGGGTCTTGTGATGAGTGCGCCGACGCGCACAACGCGGTTTGTATTGTGTATGATTGATCAGATCGATGTGGCGTTGCTGGTCGATCGTGTCGAAGATATTGTCGATCTGGCGGGAATTGTGCCCGATGCCCCACCGGCCACGCTCGATGTGGCGCAGCTACGGTTGCTGCGCGGGGTTGCTCGCTACGCCGAGCGCTATCTTACGCTACTCGACCCGGTTGCGCTTGTTGGCGTGCTCCGCGAGGCATGATCGCCGTGCAACCTTCGCAGACGCTGGTCGTGATGACGACCGCCACACGTCGCTATGCCGCCCGCGCCGCTGACCTTTCGGGTGTACGCCGCGTTGTGCCCGGTGATCCACGCTATGTGATGTTTGACCTCGGCGCACTGCTCGATCCGGCCGATATTGCGCAGGAGCCGTTGTTCGCCGCACTGATCATACCGCTGCGGCGGCGCAATGTTGCGTTGCTGGTCACCCGCGTCGAACACGTGCTGACGCACCTGCCCGAGTACCCGTTGCCCGCGCTGGTGCAGCAGCAGCTCCAGCAGCCGTGGGCGTGTGGACTTGTACAGTTCGAAGATAGTGTCATTGTACGTCTCGACCCACGTGCTGTTGTTCGGAGCGCGATGGCGCAACGTCGTGCAGATTCACCTGAAGCCGTGTAATACTCA
>JAYUYF010000663.1:0-2942 GCA_043752605.1 Roseiflexaceae bacterium | reverse complement strand
CGGGCAGCACCAGGTTGAAGCCACGCGCACTGCCGTCGTGGTCGCTGGTCTCGGGTGGCACGAAGTCGCGGCTCGCAAGTGTCGCGCCGCTGGCATCGAGCAGCACCACGGTGTAGCTGCGCGCGGCGGCCGCGCTATACGCGACGGTTGCGTCGAGCTGGGCGGCCTTGCGGCGCATGCCTGCGCTGAGCGCGCCATCGGGGAATACCCAGGCGTAATCGAGGCTGCCGGTGTTCGCCACCGGGTCGACGATCCCGCTGAGGTAGACCAGCGCACTCGCGGCGGCCAGGTTCGCCTTTTCATCCCCGACGCTGGCGCTGCTCTGACGGTTTGCGATGCCGTTGAACAGTGCGCGGTAGGTGTAATCACTGGTCCAGTACGGCGCGCGGTAGGCCATATAGTCGGCGGTCTGATCCGGGCGCAGTATGCGTTGCAGACTTGGCTCGAAGCCGAAATAGGTGGTTGCGGCGGTCAGGCTGCGGCTATCGATCGTACACGGGCTGTACGGGTAGCTGGCGTCGACATCAGCCGGGCTGCCGCAGTTGACGTGCCGCCGATCGTAGTTGTGGCCGAGCTCGTGGGCCAGCGTGTTGAAGCGCTGGTTGCGGTAGTCTTCGTCGCCCCAGTTCTCGGCTGGCACGAGCCGGGTGTAGAGCACCGCGCTATCGAGCCTACCCAGACCAAGGTTGTTGCCCATCGGCGTCGTCGCCGGAACCATTCCGACATAATGTGTCCGTGCGCCGGCATCGTCGCACGCGTCGGGGTCGTCGCTGAAGGCATCGCGCCACCAGAGCGCTTGGAGCACCTTGCTCCCATCGTCGGGCAGTTCGTACGGGCCATAGCTGAACGGGAACTCGTATTCGGCGACGTCCTCATTCTGTTGGTAGGTCCAGACATCGCTCACCGGATAGAGCTTGCGCAGCACAGCGATCTGCCGCCGGTAGCCCGGGTCGTTGCTGTTGGCCGCCGGCGCGCTAGTACGCACCGGCACCGCGACGATGCACACCGGCGCTTTGCGCACAAAGTTGACCGAGGCGCTGCGGTTGTTGTTCTGGCGGTTCGTATCGATAAAGACTGCGCCCGGGTCGATCTGCGCGGTGAACGTCGCGTTTGCGGCGTTGGCCCAGTTTGACGGCAACGCGAATAGCCAGCCCGCGTTCTGATTGGTGCGATCCATCGCGTTGTTGTCGACCAGATTTTGGCCAGGGCCGAGCGGCGCGAGCGGCGAACCGGGCAACGCGTTGCCGTTGGCATCGGTTCCCACCAGCCGCGCACGCACGTTCATCGCCGCCGGGCCATCGAATTTGCGCGCCATCACGCGCACAAAGGTGGCCTTGCCGGCCACCAGCGGCACATCGTTGTTCAGATTTTGGACGGCCTGGGTCACCTCGACGCTATCGGCGGCAAGATCCCAGCTCACCGGCGGTGCATCGCCGCGGATGCGCGCCAGGCCGCGCGAGCTGACGAAGTAGACCCAGCCATTGCCGGCTGCGGTGCCCGACGGGCGCACCGCGTAGCTGCCGCTGCAGTTCTGGCAGGCGATCGGCTGCGGGGTGTCGAAGACGTTGTTGGTGAACAGGCTTGGGCGCAGGTGCCACTTCATCAGTCGGCTCTCGCCGGTGCTGTAATAACCGGGCGGGAAGAGCCCACCGCCGGGGCTGTAGCGCTGATGTTCATCGACCCAGAACAGGTACTGGCCATCGGTGGCGAGTTGCCCGGGCAGATAGCGGTAGGTGTTGTTCGGGTCGCTCGCGCTGCCTGGGGCATTGTAGGCGTTGCCGATCGTGCAGCCGCCACCGCCGATGCTCAGGCGGCACTGGTAGCTGCGGATCGACTGGCCGTTGACCCACAGCGGGTTGCTGTTGCCGCCGAGCGAGAACGATTGGTAGGCCGCATTGGCGAGCAAGCGGCCGCCGCTCTCGTTGCCGAGCGCGGTGATACAATCGCCGCCGCAGTCGCGCCCCATGCGCATCAGCTTGCCATCGGCGAACCAGTAGAAACCGTTGGCGGCGGCGATGAGGTTCGAGACCGTCGTGCCACCGGCGGTACCAAAGAACCCCATCGAGCCACCGGTGTTTGGCACGCGGTAGATCGCCGCACCAAACAATAGCGTATCGCGCAGCGCGTAGACAAAGCCGCCATCGGCCGCGATGCTGTAGATCTGGGTATTTGCGCTATAGACCAGCGTCTCGGTCGTGGGGCTGGTCGTCGCGCGGCGGTAGATGTTGTAGTCGTTGCCCACGCGCCGCACGTAGTACAGCCCGCTGGCATCCGCGCTCCACAGCGCCGCGTCGCAGAAGCCGGTGTCGCTCAGCGTGATCGCGCGGCCGCCGCTCAGCGACCAGCGGCGCAGATATGTCGTGGCCGCAGGTTGGGCATCGACGGCGGCCTGCTGCTCGCCGCCAGCTTCGGCGACTTTGGGTCCGACAAAACAGTTCGACCAGTACAGATACCCGCCACCGACCGTCCAGGTATCCTGCGTGCTGCCAACCAGCCCGCGCAGATCGTACGAACTCTCGTTCAGGAACTCGGGCGCGAACCCGGCTGCGGCAGGCACCGCATCGTCGGGCTGCGCGTGCGCGGCGGTCAGTGGGCCCAGCAGGCTCACCAGGGTGATCACCATCAGTACTGCGCGTTGCAATCGTACCATCACACACCTCGTCTGTTATACCATTCCTCAAACAGTATACCGCCGTGGCGCGTTTTGATCCGTATCGCACGATACAGAAGCAGTGTGAACTTGATCACAGTAGGAACGACCCTCGTGGTCACGTGAAGCGACGATATCACTGTCATCGGCGGGGTCATTGGTGCGGCGACGCTGGCCATCGCGCATATCGCGCTGGCTCGGCGAGCGCACGGTCGTGCCGTGTTGCGCTATTTGTGTACGTGTACAGGTTCCGACTTACGCAAAGGCGCAAGCCGCGCGAATCAACCTCAAC
>JAYUYF010000662.1:0-2945 GCA_043752605.1 Roseiflexaceae bacterium | reverse complement strand
ACGAAAGCACAATATATTGAGTTTCTTGTCAGTACTCCGGTAAATTACACCTGTACCTATCTTGCAGATCATATTTCTGGTATACGTCACGATAGTATTTCCGATTTTCTCGCAACGGAGCGTATTACCGCAGAAAGCATCTGGAAACATGCGCAACCGCACATCGATAACACCGAATCAAGCTATCTTATCGAAGGCACGAGCCGACATGTTGTGATTGTGAACACGCACAAAATTCCGTATATTTCAGGGCTACACACGATCGTCGCCAAAAGCAAAACGCAGGAACTGGACAACCATTACAAACGTTACTGCTTCCAAGCAAGCTACATCAAGCAACAGTTTGCATTCTATGCGGTAGGAACGAAGGTTTCAGGTATAAGCAAGACGAGCATTGCCAAGATTGTCTTACGGTTTCCACCCACGCTCGCCAAACAGACCGCGATCGCCACCGTCCTCAGCGAGATCGACGCCGCGATCGATGCGCTGGTGGCAAAGCTGACGAAGGCGCGGCAGATCAAGCAGGGGATGATGCAGGATCTGCTGACGGGGCGGGTGCGGCTGGTGTGATCGGGGGCGAGGTGGGGGGCGCAACTATCGGCCTATCCGCGCAATTCCAGGTCACGCAGACACGCGGCTTCGATACCGAATGTTGCGGTAATCCACGGTGCAATTGCCGGTGAGATATGGGCATCCGTCCAGATACTCATGCGGCCAGGACGGGATGATCAAGTCGGCGCGCGGCATACTGAAGAGCGGCACGTACATCTTCCAGTTCGAGATCGGGTAATTCCTCGACGACTTGTTCTGCCGTTAGCCCGGCTGCAAGGAGAGGGAGCACGTCGATGACGCGGATTCGCATCCCGCGAATACAGGGCCGCCCGCCGCATTGTGCTGGATTGATGGTAATGCGCTGAATGAGGGTTTCCACTGGTTGCCTCGCTGTCGTGTTACTCCACAATATAGCATAGGGCGAACCGCTGTCGCGCGAACTTCAGGCTGGTGCGGCATCGCGCTCAGTGGCGATTGGCGACGCCAGGCTCCGTCATCAGGATATTGCGCACACATCTGCGCGACAAGCGTGGCGCGTTCATGCGCATAATGAGTAGCGTGAGCGACGTCCTGCTCTTTGATGCACGCTATCAGCGCCTTGCACCCGCAGGCGTGAGCCGCTACAATGTGTTCGCACAGATGTACGTTGCTGATAATCGTGAGCGAGGTACCAAAGATGACCGCAAATCAACAACCTCTTTCGGGCGAACAGTTGCTGCGCGCCGTCGACCGATTGCCACGCGCTGAACTCGAAAGCTTTGTTGACCAGGTGCTGGCATTGCGCGCCCGCCGCATCGCGCCACATCTCTCATACAACGAGAGCGAATTACTGCTGCGCATCAATCGTACGTTGCCCGAAGCTGCATTGCAGCGCTACCACGCATTGATCGCACGCCGCCGCGATGGAACGCTCACCGTAGCTGAACATACGGAACTGCTCGACCTTACCGATCAGGAAGAACTGGTGAACGCCGAACGAGTGGCCGCCCTGGCCGAACTTGCCGGGCTGCGCCAGATGACGCTCCCAGCACTTATGCACAGTCTCGGTATTCGCCCGGCAGAATATGCGTGACGGACGCGTTCCCGCCGGGCTTCGACGCACAATCATCGCACGAGCCGCAGGATGCTGCGAATATTGCCAGAGCCAGGTTGATTATGCGACGCAGACGTTCGCGGTCGAACATATTGTGCCGCGCGAAAAGGGCGGTGCAACCACGCTCGACAATCTCGCACTCTCGTGCCAGGGGTGCAACAACCATACGTTCGTGAAAATCGCGGCGCGCGATCCGCTGAGCGATCTCGATGCTTCACTGTTTCATCCACGACGGGACCGATGGAGCGATCACTTTGCATGGAACGCCGATTATACCGTGATCATCGGTCTCACGCCTACCGGTCGCGCAACCATCGCTGCATTGCATCTCAATCGTCCTGGCTTACAGAATTTGCGACGCGTGCTGTATGTTACGGGTAACCATCCTCCAGGAGGAGACGAGCGATAGTTGCGTAGCGCAGCAAGGAGCCAGCGATGACGATCGGCAAACCCGAACGGGCCACCCAGGATCGTGTCGTCGCGCTGCTGCGCGACGCACTGGGCTACCGCTACCTGGGCGATTGGAGCACGCGCGTCGCGAATAGCAATATCGAGGAAACGTACCTCACGGTCTTTCTGACGCGTAGCGGCTACACTTCAACAACCCGAGTGGCACGCTGGCCTGGCAGACCGACCCACGGCAGGTGCTCGTGAACGGTGTGTGGGAGCGCACGAAGACCTGGGTCGCCTATGATGTGCGCGACCGGATCGTTGGCAAGAGCTGGAACGACGGGACGCCGCAAATCTGGTGGAGTTATGACCAGACCAGCTGGGGTGGCCACGGGATCGGTCACCGCACCGCCGAATGCACCAACCACGACGGCACGGTGTGCCAGCACTGGCGGCAATGGAAGTACGACGCGCGCGGGCGGGTGATCCACGACGGGCAGTGGGAAAGCGGTATCGGCTTTGATATCTATCAGAGCTACGACAGCGCCGACAAACTCCTGACGGTGACGGATGTGCAACACAACGACACGCAGACGACCAGCTACGATGCCGCCTGGCGGCCGCTCAGCCTCTATAGTTCGGTGCTGCAAGCCATGCTGGTATCGAACGCACAGTACACGGCGTATGATGCGCCGACGAACCAGACCCTGGGCTACGGATTCACACGTCAGTGGACGTACGATCCGGTCGGTCGGCCGACGCGCTCCTGGTTGCCCAATGTGCTCGACCGCAGCTACGCCTACGATGCCGCTGACAACCTGACGGTGCTGAACAACGACATGGCGGGCGAGGGACAGGGCCAGACATTCACCTACGACCATCGCAATCGTCTGACGAATGCCAATGGTGG
>JAYUYF010000661.1:0-2948 GCA_043752605.1 Roseiflexaceae bacterium | reverse complement strand
GCGGTGCATAATAGGCTTTGCCGCCAATTGCCAGTGCCAACGCCCGCACAATACGAAAGATGAAATCGAGGGTATCCTGATGACGCTGGGTCGGCATTGGGAGAACCTCGACTCTTCCTTCAGCAAATTCGATCAGCCGGTTGGTGCCATCCGTGAGATGCAGGTACTCTTCGGCCGTCCAGGCACCCTGCGGTGGGTAGAGCAACGCCACCTCCCAGGTCGGCTCGGCGAGCGGCGTCTCGCGCAACCGCACGCGGTACTCTTTGCTCATCATGCATCTCGCTTGCGCTGGCGTTCGGCCCACAGTTCGTTAAAACTCTTTGGGGCGAAGGCGGGAAAATCGCGTTCTCTCGTCCAGCCATCGAGTGGTGGCGGCAACCAGCCAAGCTTGCCATCGCGCGCCAGCAGACGTGAGCCAAACGATGCCGCGCGGCCGGCCGCGTTATAGAGCGCTGGATTGTTCATCGTCGTCCGGTAGCCCTGCATCGCGGCCGGTTCCCACGCTTCGTGCATACCCGCTTCCACCCCATCGGCGCGCAACCGCAACAGCAGTTTTGGAATATCGATCTTGACCGGGCAGGCGCTCCGGCACGCGCCACACAACGATGACGCCTGTGGCAATTTGTGTGTATCGGGCAGATCGGGTTGGAGCAGCGGTGTGAGGATCGCGCCAATCGGCCCGGAGTACACACCGCCATATGCGTGGCCACCGATGTTCTGGTAGACCGGGCAGGCGTTCAGGCACGCGCCGCAGCGAATACAGAGCAGCGCCTCAGCATACGCGCCGCCAACGATCGCGCTGCGCCCATTATCGAGCAGCACGAGATGGAACTCGTCTGGCCCATCGTCCTCAGCGGCGCGCTTTGGCCCGCCGATGAGCGAGGTGTAGACCGAGAGCCGCTGGCCGGTGGCCGAACGCGCCAGCACCTGGAGCAATACACCCAGATCCTCGACGCGCTCGCAGATCCGCTCGATGCCCATGATCGCCACGTGGATGCGCGGCGCGGTGGTGGTGAGCCGCGCGTTGCCCTCGTTCTCAACGATCACCACCGCGCCTTCGTTGGCCACGCCAAAGTTTACCCCGCTGATACCGATATCGGCGTGCAGGAATTCACGCCGCAGCGCCGCACGCGCGGTGCTGGTCATCGTCGGGATATCATCTGTGGGTGGCATGCCCAGATGTTCGGCAAACAGATCGCTGATCTGCTCGCGTGTTTTGTGAATGCAGGGCGCGATAATGTGTGAAGGGGTCTCACCCGCGAGCTGAATGATATACTCGCCCAGGTCGGTCTCGACGACGCGGTAACCCGCCGCCTCCAGCGCGTCGTTGAGGTGAATTTCCTCAGAGGCCATGGATTTGGATTTGACGATCGTGTGCGCGCCACGATCACGCGCGAGATCCACGATATAGCGTCGTGCATCTTCGGCGCTCGCTGCCCAGCACACGTTACCCCCGTGGCGTTCGACATTGTCGGCAAGGCGTTCGAGCAACGTATCGAGCTGTGCGAGTGCACCGGCGCGAATTGCGCGCGCCCGGTCGCGCAGGTCGTCAAAATCGGTGAGCGCCGCCACCGCACCCGCGCGGTTGCCGAGGAAGCGGCCGGTGGCGCGCGTGAGCGCAGTTTGCAGCGTGGTATCGCGGATGGCATCGTCCACGCGATCATAGAACGGCAGGGTCTTGGGCGTCATACGCTTCCCTCCTCGCGGGTAGTGAGCACCTCGGCGATATGCAACACGCGCGTGGCGTGCTTTGCGCGGCTCAGGCCACCCGCGATCTGCGTCAGGCAACTCACATCGCCCGTCACCACGATATCGGGAGCAACTTCTGTGATATCCGCCAGCTTTTCATCGAGCATGACCTCGGAGATCGCGCGTTGTTTGACGGCAAACAGACCGCCAAATCCGCAGCATTGCTGGCACGACGGCAGATCCTGCACCGTGGCACCGCGTACATTGCCGAGCAGTACGCGCGCCTGTGACCCGAGCCCCAGTTCGCGCAGCCCGTGGCAGGCATCGTGGATCGCGATCGTACCGTGTGCCTGTGCACCGGTGTTTGTCACGCCGAGGACATCGACCAGATATTCAGTCAGTTCGTAGGTTCGGCTGGCAAGCTCATCTGCCAGTGGCGCGTACGGTGTCTCCTGGAAGAGCTCGTGATAGCCGTGGCGAATCATCGCCGCACAGCTGCCCGATGGCAACACCACATCGCCCTGGCCGCGTAGCGCCTCGATCGTGCGCGCCGCCACCGGTCGTGCATCATCGCGAAACCCGGCGTTGAACGCCGGTTGCCCGCAGCACGTGAGACCGGGCGGCACATGCACCTCGCAGCCCTGGGCTTCCAACAGATCGGCGCTCGCCAGCCCGACCTGCGGATAGATTTGATCCACAATACAAGTCACAAACAGGGCGGTGCGGCGTGGGGTAGTGGCCATGGCATGGCTCCTCGGCGAGCGGATGTTGGTAGGTATTGTAGCACGGGGGCAGAGAGCGGGCATGGATCGAAGCATTCCGGTTGCGGCTCGTGAGCCGCAAGAAGTGCTTCCGCCCC
This sequence comes from Roseiflexaceae bacterium, assembly GCA_043752605.1. Lineage (GTDB taxonomy): Bacteria > Chloroflexota > Chloroflexia > Chloroflexales > Roseiflexaceae > JAYUYF01. The sequence goes on along the minus strand of JAYUYF010000661.1, from coordinate 400 downwards.
GCCCGCCACCCATGCAAACGGGCGACCCTTGCGGGTCGCCCGTTGCCTGTAGAGGCGCATTGTGATGTGCCCTATACGGGCGCCTGATCCATCGACGGTGCAGACGGAGCGGACGGCATGTCGGTCAGCGGCCGCGGATACGAGTCGCTGTTCATGCTGCCCTCGGGCGCGCCAAACTGACGCACGCGACCGACCAACTCGCGCAACCGGTCACCCTCGACCGTCTCGGATTCGAGCAGGGCGCTGGCCATATCATTGAGCACCGCACGGTTGGTCTCGAGGATCGAGCGCGTGCGCTCATACGCTTCCTGGACGATGCGGCGCACTTCGCGGTCAATTTCGCGCGCGACCTCATCGCCGTAGTTGCGCTGCTCGCTGATCTCGCGGCCGAGGAAGATCA
>JAYUYF010000660.1:0-7359 GCA_043752605.1 Roseiflexaceae bacterium | reverse complement strand
CACGAAACACTGTCGTCGAATCCTGGCAAATGCCACCGCCAAATTCTTTCTGCGTCCGATTGTCGACGATCGCCGAACCCTCAACAAAGCCGCGTGCTGCATCAATCGAGCCGACATTTGCATTGAACGAGAACTCTTCGCCAGGCGGGATCAGGATTCCATCGAGCAGCCGCATCCCAGCCTGAATATTGGTAATTCGGTAGGCGGCCGAGCCGCTAAAATCGCTACGGCCAACGCTGACCACCTCATCGATGCCGAGCTGGCGCAGGTTGGCAGCCGTCACCGGCGGGTCGATTTGCTTCATTGGCAGCACCACCGCGCGCGACCCATTGCTGAGCGCGGTGATAATCGCATCGGGGGCACGCACCTCATCGACCGCCCAGCCCTTCTCGCCCGCACGGGTGATGGCCAGCTTCCCCTCGTTCCACGCGACGCGCGGCAGCGTACCGGGCTGCTCCAGATCGGGCAACAGGGGGGTAAGCTGGGCAACAACAGCCGGCCGGTCAATCGTGACCTGCATCGTATCGCCGTCAGTACCATCAATACGTGTCAGCACAAGCAACTGTGCGAGCGTGGCCAGATCCCAGCTCACGCGGGTCTCATTTGCTGCAAGCTCGACCGGGCCAATCAGCAATGCGGCGGCCTGTGACTGCGCTGCCGCAATACCTGCATCGGTGAGATCGGGCGTCAGCACCAGCAGCGGCAATTCAGCCTCGATCGGCACACGCCGTGTGATTGCATCACGCAGTTGCGCCACCAGTGCCTCGGTATCAAGCCGGACACCATCGGCAGCGGGCGTCGCAGCGACACCATCCGCCATCAATTCGAGTGTCGCATCGATCGGAGCGGTGTCAACATCGGCGGCAATACTGGCCACATACGCACGGAGCGTGGTCTCATCCGCAGACACCGCTAACGCCAGCTCGACCACGGGCAATTCTGGCGGCGTACCGCCCAGCGGCAAGATGCCGGGCGTCACCCGATTGGCGGTGTGTGCCGCATTGACCGCACCAGCGAAATCAACCATCACCCCCAGATCTTCGAGGGTTGGCTGCCATGCGCGATCAGCGGTGCGCAGCAGGACAGGCTGGCGCACAAATTCACCATAGCGCGCCCGTAGCGCGGCCTCGGCCTCGCCGCGCGTCAGCCCGGCCATCTGGATACCGGCGACCGAAACCTGCGGCGCGATCAGATCGGCGGCGAGCGCAGGCGGCTGTGCCGCATACAACACCGCCACACCAAGTACACCCGCAAGCGCGATCCCACCAAGCGTGGCCGCCAGATAGCGGCCACGCGGCCGTGCAGGCCGATGTGCATTACGCAACGCAGGGAGCGGCTGGGTCTGATAGTTCCGTTCATTCGCCACTGGTGTGCGATGTTCAGGATGCAGTGGTTCTACTGACACACGCGCCTCCGTACGGATATCTCAGGGCGACAAGCACCCGAAAAAAGAGCAATTGATTTACACCAGGATATATCCGTCATTGTACTACAAATGACGCGAATTTCCTGACCGATGTGTAAGCAATTTAGCGCCGAACACGCCGGTTTTGCCCCACCCGTCCCTTACGCCGCCGTGCCAGCGCTTGCCGCCGCCAGAGCCGACCAACGCCGACTGTGCGTAGTAGTCGTGCTGATGCACGCAAGCGGCGTGCCGCCACGCCTGGCAACGCGGCAAGCCGTTCGATCCGGCGCGGTATGTGCGGTGGCTCGTGCACAAAACGTTGCAGCAACAACCGCGCGATTTGCTCGGCACCATCACGGGGCACCGCATCGACCAGCCGCGCGACGGTCTCTGCATACACATGCGGCTGCTGTAATTCCGCCAGCGCCGCGACAATCCGTTCGACCGTCGGGCAATGCATCCCGAGCGCGTGGTTGACCACATACTCAATGTTGCCCTGCTCTTGCGGCCCAACTGCCTGTGTCACCAGCACCGGTTTGCGCATGACCAGTGATTCCATTAACGTGCCAGGACCGGCTTTTGTCACCACCACATCGCTGGCCGCCATCAATTCTTCCATATTGCTGACAAAGCCATAGATATGGACATGCGCGCTGTGCGCCAACGCCTCGAGATCGTCGCGCAATACCGTATTGCGACCCGTGACGATCAGTAACTGCAGGTGCGGATACGCGCGTATCAGCATCGCGACGACATCGCGCATATTGCCCGAGCCAACGCCACCGCTGGTGATCAGGACGGTAAATGGCACAACTGCCAGCCCAAGCTGCGCGCGCGTCGTCTGTTGGTCGGTCGCATAATACGTAAACTTGGGATGTACCGGGAAGCCGGTCAGCGCCAGCCGCGCCGGGGGTAAGCCCTGCTGAGTCTGCTTCTCATAGGCCTCACGCGTCGCCACAATACACAGATCGACCTCCGAATCGGCCCAGGACGCGTGCAGGCTGACCAGATCGGTGACGACCGTCACGTAGTGGAGCGACAACCGGTAGGTTCGCCGCGCGTGGGTTACCATGCGGTTGGAAAGCGAATGCACCGAGACGACCATATCCGGGCGCACCTCGTTGAAGATCCGCATCAGATTGCGATGCGAACCGAGATAGACAAACTCCTGGATAATATTGACGCTCAGCGAGCTATCGGTCATCCGGTAGGCCAGATCAAACAATGGCAACCAGCGCGTCGACAGTTTATCAAACAGATCAGGGGCGCTGCGTACTACCGGCACACCCGTACTCGCCAGCAGATCGACGGTAAACGTCTGGACATCATCGCCCGCGATGCGCGTCAGCGCGGCACAGATCGCCGCCGCACCCGCGCGGTGCCCACCGCCAGTATCCGAAATCGTAAACAGAATGCGTAACGCCATCAGCAACATACCCCCGTACGACCTGCGGCGCTACGCCGCTTTGGCTGTATGCTACCATAGATACAGACCACCCTGTGCCGGGCAATTGCTGCAAACCAGCACCACATCGTCAGGTGTGCGCAGACGCGCGTGGTATAATCGAACCTGTTGTGTGAGATGTTGAGAGCCATGACACCATCACAAACCGCTGAAATCAACACGGGCAGCACGCCGACGCTCCTGCCGCTCAAGCTGATCGCTCCGCCCGCGCGTGATAATTCGCGGCCGCGCGCCGACCTGCAGGCGTTGCTGGCCGAAGTGCGCGTGCAGCCGCTGACGCTGGTCGTCGCCCCGGCGGGATATGGCAAGACGACACTGCTGGCGCACTGGGCGGCCGATCTGGCACGCACGGGCGCGCCGACCTGCTGGCTGACGATCGATCAGGGGGAGCGCGATGTCTCGGCGTTGCTGGCGTACCTGATCCAGACGTTTCAATCGGTCGCGCCGGCAATTGGCGCAGATGCGACGCGCGTGCTGCGCAGTGCAGCCAACATCGAACGCGACTGGCCGCTGGTGGCAGGCGCATTGTGTGGCGAATTACAGCGACGCCTGCCGACGGCCACGTTTTTGTTTCTCGATGATTTGCACAGTGTGGCCGATGCGGCGCTGATAGGCCAGGTGTTTGGCTACCTGTTACGCGCCGCCCCGCCAACGCTGCACGTGATCATGGCCTCGCGCCGGCTGCCCGCGTTTGCCCCGATCGGTCGCATGCGCGCGGAGGGGCAGCTGCTCGAACTCACACAGCGCGATCTGTTTTTGAGCGCCGGCGAAGCGCGCAATCTGCTCGACGCACAGGGTGTCGTGCTCGATGATGATGCGCTAGGGCTGCTGTTGCGCCGCACCGACGGCTGGGCGCTGAGCGTGCAACTTGCGGCGCGCGCGCTTGCCGAGCAGCCCGAAGCGCAACGAGCGGCGTATGTGCGCGCGCTCGGTGGTGGCCAGGAGCGCCTGCTCCATTACCTTTCCACCGAAGTACTCAGCGAACTGCCAGCCGAAGTACTGCATTTTCTGCGCATCGCGGCGATGCCAGCCTATTTTGATGCCGCACTGTTGACCGAAGTAATCGGCAGCGATGACGCAGCCTACCTGCTCCAGCGCACGCGTGCCCTGGGCCTGCCGATCACGCAGGTTGATGACCAGGGCGCGAAGTTGCGCATTCACCCGCTCTGGCGCGAGTTGCTGCTGAGCGAGGCCAGCACCGTGATCGACGCGGCGACGCGTGCGACCTATCAACTCGGCTTCGGGCGCGCCTTCGAGCAACGCGGCGATCTCGATCAGGCGCTCGAACACTACGCCGCCGCCGATGCCGCCGGTGATTTGGCGCGCGTGTTGCGCGAGCACGCCGCCGCGCTGCTCGCATCGCCACGGCGCGAGGCGCTGCGCAGCTGGATTGAGCGGATCGCGCCCGATGTCCGCGCGCATGATCCCGAATTGTTGCTGCTCGAAGGCAATGCGCGCCTCAATTCGGACGCCGATCAGGCCGCGCTGCGCTTCGCCGCAGCCGCCGATCTGTTTCGCGCGCAGGAGCGCTACGATGGCGAACTGCGCGCCTGCTCCGAGCTGGCGGCGCTCTTGTTTTTGCAGGGCCGCTGGGATCGGTTTCTCGCGATCTGTGTACGCGCGGTGCGCGCCGCCAATACCGCGCGCGATCCGTGGTCGCGCGGGGCATCGCTGGTATGTGTCGCCGCAATGCTCTCGACAAAAGGGCGCTTCACCGCAGCCCTGCGTGTGGCGCACCACGCGGCGGCCAACCCGCTCAACCCGTCGTGGCGCTGGCTGATGGCGATGACCGTCGCTTCGGTGGCGACGCAGCTCGGCCGCCCGGCCGATGCGCTCGCGGTGACGGATGAGGCGCTGCGTGTACCACAGCTCGACGCTGACGACCGGTTGCGCCAGAATCTGCTGCGCCAGCGTGCGCAGGCACTTTTTCAGCTTGGCCAGACGCAAGAGGCGATCGCGGTGGCGATCGAAACGCATCGCTACCTCTCGGACTATTATCAGGACGGCACAGCCGGTTTCAGCGCCATGTATCTCGCCCTGATGCTGATGCAGATCGGCCGAATCGACGAGGCAAACAGCTATATTGCGCAGGCGCGCACGACCTTTCACGCGATGGGAGCACTGGCACCACTGGCGCGCCTACAGGCGATCGAGCAGTACGGCTTGCTCGGCCGTGACCAGGCGGCGCGCGCGGCGGCCTCAGTCAGTGGCCTGCTCCACCGGCTTGATGAGGCCGAAGGGTTTGCCGCCGACCTGCGGCTGCGGCTGCTGGCGGTGTTGATGCTCGGCGAGGCCGGCCGGCACGAGCGTGCCTATCAGCTCGCGCAGGTGCTGATCGGCCAGATGCAGGCGCGCGGCTACCGGCTGTTTCTCGCGTCAGCATCGCTCTACGCCGCCTCGATCGCGGTGCGAGCGGGAGCGCCGGGTAACTACGATGCGCTGCTGCGGCTCGGCTGGCAGATCGTGGCCGATGACCGGTTGCGCTACCTGCCGATGTTGCCCGCCGCCGCGCTGCGCGACACCGCAATTGCGGCATTGCGCAGCGGCATACACGCTGATGCGGTGGGCGCGGTGCTCGCACAACAGATGCCAGATGCGACGACCGAGCTGCTCCAGGATCTCGTGAACGATGGCGATGCAGCGGTACGCACCCGCGCCGCGACGCTGCTCGGCCAGCAGGGCAGCCCGGCAGCATACCCCGCCCTGCGCCAGCTGCTCAAAGACCGCAGCCCCGCGGTGCGCCAGGCGGCCGAGACGGCGCTCGCCGGGCTCAGCTACCGCCCGCTCTACACGCTGCACATCCGTACGCTTGGCGCGTTTGTAATCTGGCGTGGTGAGCAGGAAGTACGCGATCGTGACTGGCGATCGAGCAAGGCGCGCCAGCTCTTTCAGCTGCTGATGACCGAGCGCGGCCGGGCGCTACCACGCGATCGGGTGCTCGATCAGCTCTGGCCCGAAATGGAATCGGAGGCGGCGGCGAATAACTTGCGCGTCACACTCAACCGGCTCAGCAAGGCGATCGAACCCGACCGCCCCGAAGGTGCACCACCCAGCTATCTGGTGCAAAATGGCGATACCTACAGTTTCAACAGCGAGAGCGCTGTCACAATCGATGCTGCCGACTTCGCCGCCGCCGTGATCGAGGGCCAGCGCGCCGATACCAATGGCCGCCGCGCCGCAGCCATGGTTGCCTACCGGCGCGCGATCGGGCTGTACGGCGGCCCGTACCTGCCCGATGCGCTCTACGAGGATTGGAGCGTGATCGAGCGCGAGCGTCTGGCGATGCTCTTTAATGAAGTGGCACTACGGCTCGGACGCATGGTACTGGATGAAGGTGCGGCGCACGAGGCGATCGGCCTGGCATGGCGCGTGCTCGAACACGACCGCGCAAATGAAGATTCGTACCGGCTGCTCATGCACGCCCACGCACAGCTCGGCGAGCGCAGTATCGCGCTGCGAATCTATGCGCGCTGCACCGAGGCGCTCCAGACCGAACTGGGTGTCGAACCGATGCCAGATACGGTGCTGCTGTACGAATCGCTGCGCACGGCTGCGCAGCCCGCGCTCCCCGCCGCGTGATCCGCGCGCGCGGCATCACACGTGCCAGTCTGCTGGCGGCGCTGCTGGCAGCACTCCTGCTCGCGCAGATCGCCAGCATGCGCCCGACGACACGGCTGGCCGCCGATGCGCGGGATATTCCGTTGCTGAGCAGCGGGCTACACGCACGTGAGGACGATGCGGGGCGTGTGTTTCGCTGGACGACGGGTGACACGCGCCTGACACTACCGACACCACGCGGCGGTGCGCGCATCCTGACGCTCTGGCTCGGCCGCCCCGCCTACCGGCGCGCCAGCGCTGACTATCCAGATTGACGCGCTCGCGGCCACGACGCTCGCCACCGACACGGTGCCGCGCCGTTATGCACTGCTGCTGCCGCCCGGTGGCGAGACGACGACAATCGCGCTGCGCACGCCGGTGCTGCAGGCGGCGGGCGATCCACGGCCGCTGGGGATCCGGCTGGCGCAGGTCGATCTGCGCGTGACGGGCGCACGCGGCGCGCCGCTCGCCGATCTGCTCGCGAGCAGTGTCCTGCTGCTGGTGCTTGGTGCGCTGCTGGTGCGCGCTGGTGCCGCAGCCATTGTACGTTGGACAACACTCGCTGCACTCGTCGGATTGGTCGGGTTCGCGAGCTGGTCGTTTCCACTGGTCAGCCGTAGTTACCTGATCAATCTCGCCACTGCGGCGCTGCTGCTGGCGCTGCTCACCTGGCTGCTACTGCCGCGACTGGAGGCGCTGAACGCGCTCGGTGTGCCACGCGCGCGGGTGCTCTGGCAGATCGCACTGCTGGCGTGCGAGCTCCGGCTGATCGGCGTGCTGTTTCCGTTGTTTGGCGCGTATGATCTGGATCTTAATCTCGGGCGATTGCTGCGCGTAGCGACCGGCACACTGGTGGCCACCAACGAATCATTCGAGTTTCGCGGCGGGGTGA
>JAYUYF010000659.1:0-7359 GCA_043752605.1 Roseiflexaceae bacterium | reverse complement strand
TCTGATTGGTCAGTTGCTCGAATTCGGGTACCTGCAAGCGCCAGTCGCTCCGCCGCAGCGCCTGCTGCCCGGGCAACCCGACGCCGCCCGATGGCCCGGCCAGCAGAAACACGCGTCGCCCGTGCGCCTGCCACTGCGCGACATACTCTGCGAGTTGCTGCGCATACCGATCCGGCCGCTCCGAGCGCACCGCCAGCGCATCAAGATTGTGCTGATAGATCAGCGACGTCATCACCAGATCGGGTGTGTCACGCGCGCCACTGCGTAGCAGTAACACGTCGTCTGGTCGGAATCGTTCGGCGAGCGCCGCGATCTGCGTCGTCGCACCTGCATACTCGGTATGGCGCACGATCGGGAGTGCGGTCACCGCCAGAAACACGGTCAGCGCTGCGCCGAGCCCGCCCGCGATCGCACGCCGCCAATGTGCGCCGCGCGCCAGTGCCATCAGCGCGTACGCACTCGCCAGGGCGAAGGCCGGATAGCTGATCGGCAAGAAACGCCGCAAAATATAGATGTAGTGCTGGTCGCTCGCGCCAAAACTCTGGCGCACAAAGAAGCCGGTGGTCAGCAATGCCAGCACCAGAAATAACCAGCTCGCGCGCGTGATCCTACGCCACCAGAGCGCAAGCCCGGCTACGCCCAGCACTACCCCGAGCGGCGAGAGATACCAGCCGACACGCACAAAATTCGCGAGCGGGATCGTAAAGACCGCGCGGTCGTCGGTGGGTACGGCGATCGGCGCACCAATGTAGCCCTGGAGCACCAGGCACGCACCGGTTGGCGCAGCCAGTTGCGCCGGTGCCAGGCACGCGGGGATCGCCGCGAGCACGCCGGGCGTCAGGATCCGTGGCCGCACCAGGTATCCATACGCTGAGATCAGCACGATCCCCAGCGCCGAGGCCGCCAGCAGCGCCCGCCCGTGGCGCACGATCCACGTCTCGGCGCGCTGCAGCAACGCCTGCCCGCGCCAGCGCACCAGCAGCACCAGCGCAATGACAATTGCAACGACCGCGATCTCGGCGATGATCCGTGGCCAGTTGTAGAGCCCCAGCCCCGGCCCGAGCCGGATGCCGACCACCGTGTTCTTCCGCGTCAGATAATAGGTCTGGAGCGTTGGCGTGAGAAACGGCATCGCCAGCAGCGCCGTCAGCGCATAATCCTGCAAACGCGTGAAGAGCGTATCAAAGATATAGGCCCGCGCCACGAAAACTCCGTGTAGTGTCGCGTGCAGCAGCATGGCCCCCAGCCCAAGCCCCAGCCAGCGGTACGCAACGCCGAAGCGGCGCGTCAGCCAGGCATAGCCGAGTAGCAACGCCAGTGGTGCCAGGATCAAAAAGACATCGAGCCGCGCCAGCGCCCACTGCCCAAAACAGATCCCGGCCAACAACGCATTCGCCCGTACGACGCCACGCGTCTGGGTTGATCGCACTCCCCTCTCGCCAGGTGGGAGAGGGGGTGCGGGGGTGGGGGGGTACGCTCCGGCAAAGAAAAACAACCCGGCAAACACCAGCAATTGCACCGTCGATTCGGCCGTGGTATAGCGCGCAAACCAGAGTTGCACGCCGTTGAGCCCCAGCAGCAGCGCGGCCAGCACTCCCACCCACGGCCCGGCCAATCGCCAACCGAGCATGGCCACGGCCCACAGCCCCAGCGTACCCAGCAGCCCGCTGGCGATCAGCCCGGCCGGTGCGCCGCCGATCGCTACCAGCAACCCGATCCAGGCGGGCAGCAGGTGGAGCCCCTGCGGCACCACCCGCCCCACCGCCAGATCGTCGGCGGCCACAAAGAACCCGGCCGCGCGAAAGCGCGTGGCGATAAAGCGGTGCGGGTTCTGTACACCCAGCAGATTGGTCTCAGCCTGGGCGGCGGCGGCGGCGAGGGTGGGATCGGCACTCTGCTTGTCGGCGGCGATCTGCGCCAGCAGCGGATCGCGCTGCACCAGCGCGCCGGTACGCGCCATCGCGATCCCGGCGTTGGCGTAGGTGCCCGCATCGCGCGCACCGATGATTGTCTCAAACGGACGCGCCACCAGCACGCCAAATGTCACCACCAGCGCCAGCGTAGCCAGCGCCGCAGGCGACCAGCGCGCGGGCTGTTGTGGCGCATCCGGGCGGCGCAGCCAGTGAGCGAGCAGTGCCGTCAGTGCGACGAGCAGCGCGTGCAGCCAGATACTGAAGATGCCAAATGTGCCAAGCACCAGCGCCAGCCAGCCGTTGAGCAACGCGCCGACGACCAGAATCGTAAATAGCCGCTCGAGCGGCTCGCCCGGCAACGGGCGCAGCGCGGCGGTGATCATCCGTCCGGGAATGTAGAGCAGTGGAATGAGCGCGAGGATGATCAGGATGACCGACACGTAGCGTCCTTGCGATCTGTACGGGGTACGACTGCGCGATTATAGCACACTGTCGTGGTATAATCGCCCGCGTGAACACGCAATTCCCCGAACCGATCCCCAATCCAGCGCGCGAAGCGGCGCTGAGCGCGCGGATCGACGCCTGGCTGGCACATATGACCTGGCGCCCCAATTATGCCAGTTGGCGCGCTGGCCGCATCTGGCAGGAGCGCGATCAGGCCGATCGACTGGCGACGATCGCACGCTATGCGGGTGTGCTGCCTGGCCGCCGGATCCTCGATCTGGGTGCGGGCATGGGTGGCACCAGCGTAGCGCTGGCGCTGGCGGGTGCACAGGTGCGCGCCTGCGAATACAACCCGGCCTACTGCGAGATTATCCGGCTGCGCGCCGCGCGTTATGGGCTTGATCTGCCGGTCTTCAATGGTGCGGCCGAGGCGATTCCGCTGCCAGATGCCAGCGTCGATGCCGCAATCTGCTGGGATGTTGTCGAGCACGTACAGGATCCCGATCGGCTGCTGGCTGAGCTCGCGCGCGTCATTGTACCCGGCGGCGCGCTCCTGATCACCGTGATCAATCGTTACGCATTCCGCGATCCACATTATCATTTGCCGCTGCTCAACTGGTTGCCACGGCCATTTGCCGAAGCAGTGATCGCCGTACAGGGGCGCAGCAAACGTGGTGTAGCATTCCGCGATATGCAGCGGCTCTCTGATATGCATTACTACACAATTGGCGCGTTTCGCGAGTTGGCGGCATCACACGGATTTTCACTCATCGATATTGGCGAAGCGCGTCTTCACGATGGCGAACGGCGCGCAACCGGCACAAAAGGCCGGATACGTGACCTGTTTGTGTCGCTCGGGCTTGATAGCTCTGCATACAACATATATCGCACCCTGTTTCAGGGGACATTCGAACTTGCGCTCACCCGTAGCGATTGACACTTGCGCAAGTACATCTTTTGCGGTACTATCGTAGCAGCAATCTCATCATAAAATATTGACGAAGATTGTATGACATGCTGCGATGGGAGGGGTTCAATGGCGCAAGTGCGCAAACTTTCACAGTCAGAAGTACAGACGATTACCGACAGCGGCAAGAGCCAGCGCAAGCTGCTTGAAGAGCAATACGATGACATGTTGCGCGATTTTGCCCCCGGCGATTATGGTGAGGTCGATCTCGAAGATAGCGAGAGCCGTCTGACGACCCGCAATCGCATGAAGCGTGCGGCAGACCGGCGCGGTATCGCAATTGATTTTGCGCGAATCAAGGGCCCGATCATGCGCTTTCAGGTGCATTCGCCCGATAGCATTGCGGAGACCGCTGTGGCTGCGGCTCCCACGCAAAATGGTCGCAAAACGAAGGAAGAGGGTGGTAAGAAGCGCCGCAAGCAAGTTGCGTAGCACAATTATCACGTAGCTATGACGGCGCGGGTTGGTCACCAACCCGCGCCGTTGTATGTTTGTTAGATCCCGCGTAGCGCCACAAGTTCATCGAGCAGGGTCGCAAAACGATCCATCGCCGCCTGCACCGGTGCCGGGCTGGCCATGTCGACGCCCGCGCCGCGCAACAGGTCGAGCGATGGCTGCGACGAACCACCCTGCAAGAATCCAAGATACCGGTCGATAGCTGGCTGCCCCTCGGCCAGAATAGCGTTACACAACGCAAGCGCCGCCGAGATCCCGGTCGCATACTGGTACACGTAGAAATTGTAGTAGAAATGCGGGATCCGCGCCCATTCGAGTGCGATCTCGTCATCGAGGGTAACTGCTGGCCCGTGATACCTGGCTACCAGGTCATAGTAGGGTTTGCTGAGCGATTCGGCGGTCAATGGCTCGCCAGCCTCACTGCGGCGGTGCATGTCCAGCTCGAATTCGGCAAACATGGTCTGCCGGAACAATGTGCGGCGAATATCCTCGAGCTGTTGCACAATCAGATGCTCGCGCAACGCCGGATCTTCGCGTGTCTTCAGCAGATGATCGACGAGCAATGCCTCGTTGAGCGTCGATGCGACTTCGGCGACAAAGATTGTGTAGTTGCCATACACAAATGGCTGCGCCTGACGCGTAAAATACGAATGCATCGAGTGCCCAAGTTCGTGCGCCAGCGTGAAGGCATCATCGAGCCGATCCTGGTAGTTTAGCAGGATGAACGGCGCGGTGGTGTACGATCCATCGCTGTACGCACCGCTGCGTTTGCCAACATTCTCGTAGACATCGATCCAGCGGCTAGCAAAGGTCGTGCGCAACGTCTTGCCGTAGGTTTCGCCTAGCGGCTGCAGTGCGCTCAACATCAACGCCTGTGCTTCGGGGTAGGGCACCGCGACATCGACACCATTCGTCAGTGGAGTATACAGATCATAGATCCGCAGATCGTCGAGTTGCATCAGTTGCTTGCGGATCGCCATATAACGGTGCAGTTTGGGTAGATTTGCACCCACCGTGCTGACGAGATTGTGATACACCGATGTCGGAATATCGTTGGCCATCAATGCGGCATCGAGCGAGCTCGCATAACCACGCACGCGTGCGTTGAGCGTATGCGCGCGCATTTGCGCCGCTAGCGTGGTGCCGAGCGTATTGCGGATGCCCTGGAACGAACGGTAATATTCTGTAAAAGTATCACGCCGCACGCGCCGGTCGCTGCTCTCGAGATAGCGCCCGTAGCGCGCGTGCGAGAGCTTGACCGGGTTCCCATGCTCGTCGTCGATCGTCGGATAATCGAGGTCGGCGTTGGTCAGCGCTTCGAAGATTTCGCTCGGCGCGCGCGTCACATCGCCAAAGTCGGCGAGCAACGCCTCGACTTCGGCCGAGCGTACGTGTTTGCGCATCCGCAGCAACTGGTCGAGTGCATATGCGTACAGCCCGAGCCCGGGCGTCTCGGCGAGCCACTGACGGACATCGGCCTCATCGGCGGCCAGGATCTCGGGATCCACAAACGCCACCGCCGCGCTCGCGCGCGCGATGATCGACCCGGCGCGCTCGCTCAGCGCCTGCCCGGCCGGCTCGGTCTGGTCGCTATCTTTGCGCCGCTCGGCATACACATAGATCTGATAGAGTTGGGTATACAGTGTATCGCGCATTTGCAGGGTATGCAGCAGCGTATCGCCGCTCTGCGCTACCTTGCCCGCCAGTGCGGCGACACTGCCGGTTAATTCTTCGAGTTGGCCGACATCGGCCTCCCAGGCGGCATCGTCGCCGTAGATCGTGGTGAGATCCCAGGTGTGCTCAAGCGCGACTTCATCGCGTCGTGGTACCTGCTGCATGTCACTCATAGTCATCCCTCTTTTCGGGTGTCAACTGCTCGCGCGCATTGTAGCAGAATCGCCGCGCTGTAGGGCCGAAGTATGTCCGTGTGCCCACAGGCGCACGGAACTGCTTCGGGTACTACAGCACTCACCCCTTGACATCCACTAATCCTGCTTTATACTGCACTTAATCGTTTAAGCAAGCAGGAATCATGCGTACAACGATCCGGCAGGTCGCGCAGGCGGCTGGCGTCTCGACGGCCACCGTCTCGTATGTGATCAACGGCACCGGCGCAGTGAGCGGCGAGACGCGTGCGCGCGTGCAGGCCACGATCGCCGAATTGCGCTACCAGCCGCAATATGCAGCGCAGGCGTTGCGCGGCCGTAGCCACACGATCGCGCTGGTGCTGCCCGGCGCGGCCGACCGGATCGCCGATCCGGCGCTCGCTGAGGTGCTGGCGGGGGTGGCGGCGGCGGCGGTGGCGCGCGGCTACCATCTGCTGCTGACGAGCGGTGGTGCCGAAGACGAAGTCGCGCTGGCGCGCAGCGGTCGTGTCGATGGGCTGTTGCTCTTTGATGCGCTGGCCGAAGACCCGCGCGCCGCCGCGCTGGCGCGTGATCCGGTACCGCATGTGTGGGTTGGCGCGCGGCCGTCGCACGCGGGCGGCGCGCTGGTGGGTGTAGATCTGCACCGCGCGGCGCAGCTGGTCACGCAGCATCTGCTGGCGCAACGGCGGCGGCGGGTGGCGCTGATCGCCCTGCCGGGCGAGTTGGCGGCGAGCGAGGCCTGTTTTGCGGGTTACGCGGCGGCGCTGGCAGTCGCGGGCATCGCGCTCGACACCGCGCTTGTGGTAGAGGCCGGGCGTACCGAGGCCGATGGCTACCGGGCGTTCGAGGAGTTACTGGCGGGCGAAACACTGCCCGACGCGCTGCTGGCGGCGAGCGATGAACTCGCATTTGGCGCGCTGCACGCCATCCACGATGCGGCGCTCGAAGTCGGCATCGATGTGGCGGTGGCCGGGATGGACGATGTGCCGCTCGCGGCGCATGTGTTTCCGCCGCTGACGGCCGTGCGGCAGCCGCGTCGCGCGCTGGGGAGCGCCGCAGTCGCATTGCTCGATCGGCAGATCAGCGGCGGTGGTGGTGTGGAGGTCGTGCTGCTCGATGCGCGGCTTGTGGTGCGCGCATCGACAGCTGGTTAGTATCGTAGGGTTGCAAAGGAGCGAACATCAATGGCGAGTATTGCATTTGAGCACGTCTGGAAGCGCTACGGCGAATTCATGGCCCTCAAAGACCTGAACATCGAAATTGCGGATCAGGAGTTTCTTGTGCTCGTCGGCCCGTCGGGCTGCGGCAAGACCACCGCGCTGCGATCGCTGGCGGGTCTCGAGGAGATCAGCGATGGGGCGATCAAGATCGGTGATCGCATCGTCAATGATGTCCCACCAAAAGATCGTGACATCGCGATGGTGTTCCAGAGCTATGCGCTCTACCCACACATGACCGTGCGCGACAATATGGCGTTTGGCCTCAAGCTGCGCAAGACCCCGCGCGATGAGATCGAGAAGCGCGTCAAGGAAGCGGCCGAGATGCTCAAGATCGGTCACCTGCTCGATCGTAAGCCCAAGGCGCTCTCGGGTGGTCAGCGTCAGCGCGTCGCGCTCGGCCGCGCGATCGTACGCAACCCGGCGGTCTTCTTGATGGATGAGCCGCTCTCAAACCTCGATGCCAAGTTGCGTGTCGAGACGCGCGCCGAGAT
>JAYUYF010000658.1:0-2954 GCA_043752605.1 Roseiflexaceae bacterium | reverse complement strand
GATCTCACCCTCCTGACCCGCGATGGGGCGTTCGGCAATGAGCCACCCTTCAGCACTGGTGTACACGCGATGATCATCGCGCGTGCGCCCCGCTTCGCCCGTGCCCATGTGCATGCGCAGTGCCACAAATTGCTTCTGCATCGCACCTTTCGTCCCGGTGCGCCAGTTGATCGTTTGCCAGGCGTCGGGTGCAACAGCAGCGATGATGGCATGTGCCACAACCAGTGGGGCAGGATGCGCCTTCCGTGGACGCCCGCGTTTGCCGGGGATGACGGGTGCAGTGGTCGGCGTGGTACGCACCGCATCAGGTTCGCGGACACCAAACATTTTATCGACCCCACACACATAGCTGAGTTGCCGGTCGTCCAAACCACGAATAAAGCTCGCAACACGTCCATAGCCCGCATCGGCCAGCACCATGCGAAACGGCACCTGCCAGGCACGCGCCTGATCAATGAGCCCAAGCGCGATATCGTGCTTGGTTTGGGCCGTCACGGTTGCCGGAATATGTGCGCGATTGCGCCGTTCTGGTGCGTTCGTCCACGCCTCGGGCAGGAAGATCTGGCCAGTCACTGGCCAGTGCAACGGTGTTTGCGTCGTCGGGTCATCCGCAATATATTCCGCAGTGACGAGCGTCTGACAATTGGCAACTTTCCCAAGTTCACCGCAATACTGTCGCGCGACCCCCACCGAGGCGCGTCCATTTTTGGGAAATGTGGTGTCATCGATGGCTAATATGCCGCCCGCTGGGCTCACCGTGATGAGCTGCTGCACGCGGTGCTGATCGAGCGCATTGGCGTCCCAATCGGCATCGGTGAGCAGATGCTGCAAGCGCTCAGTTGATGTTCCGGCGACCGCAGCGGCGATCGTGTCGCACGTCTTGTGTGACAGATCGGTCAACAAGCCCGTGGTGTAGCGTTCGAAGCTCTCGCGACTCCATCGGCGGCGAAACAGGTCGGCGAATGGCGCGAGATAGGTGGCAAGTTCTGGTAGCGCCGTTGGTGCGGCTTTTGGTACAGCAATAATCATGGATACCATGATACCAGGTTACTAACGAAGTAGTAGTAGCAATGGAACGAAAAGTACACTACACGATTCCGGGTATCTCTGGACACAGGCATTGGTCGCGAGAGAGAGCCAAACGCGCACGCGCAAACCAACAACGCGGTTCGCTCAGTCAGATTGCACCCCAGTTTCACGGAACATGTCGTCATCTGCGCGCTGAGCGTTGAGTTGAACGGGGAGATACCCGCTCAGCGGCAGCGCTACGCACCACGCGTGCTGCCCAAAAGCGAGGAGTGACGCATCGGTAATCGCGCAGATGGTATACGAAACCGTGTATTGTAGTTTTCGTTCCATTGCTACTCAGACCCCAATACCCCCAGCATGCGCGGAGACTGGGCCGAATTACACGGTTTCGTGTAATGCGGCTGGTGACACTGATGTCGGGTCAGAGCCTACCAGAGTCGTAAACACAAAGTCTGGACGTCTTCATGTTGATTGCTTCCCAGTCAGATCGACTCAGATGCTTTTTTACAACTCACGTAGGAATGCTATATCCTGGGTCGTGTTAGCCGACCAGCAATCGCCATCCGTCTTTCTGAAAGCGCGAGGCACAAGCAGCATTTTCGAATGTTATGTATTTGATATTATCACCCTGTATATACTAATTACAGAGTATATAATAATAACTACATACGGGACATATGCAATTATTCTGGTATCGCGAGATTTTATTCCGCCTGCTATTGATATAATACCAAATATACATACAATAGCCCACATAATAAAACTTACAGTCGGACTTACGACACTAAATATGATAAGAATAGTGCCGCCTATAAGGATAGTATATTTTATTAAAGTGTCTTTACTAGGGATCATCACTGCTCTTTACCTCGATGATAGTGCCCGGCCGTAGACTATTTGGCATGCTCCAATCCACCCAAAATGGTATATTCATCAGACTGTATTGTCCGCCTTCAGTGTTCGTCGCTATCAGCGTGTTATCTCTATACTCTAACTCAATTCCCTCACCACGACTGTTCGCGCTCTCAATGAGTGATGCGATTTTATCTATCACATCAGCTGCATGATCAACTGCTGGAATAGCGCCTATTGCGCCAATTGCTAGAAGATTTAACGCGTTGGCCATGATTGGGCCATTTAATAGAGAAGCGGCTATAGGATATTTTCGGGCATAGGAAGCCACAAGAATCGCGATAGCTTCAGCTGCACCCGTCGCGAGATTACCACCACCAATGTATCCTCGTAACTCTTTTGCGAAGTCTCGTAGCCCTATAGCTAGGTCTGCGGCAGCGTACCGCGTCATTTTCCACGTATGCCCCGTCGGATCCGTCCACTTGAGCGGATTATTCTGCACATAACTATAGCGGTTGAGCGCCTGGGTATGCGCCGGTCCGCTGCGATCAATCTTCTTGTCGAGTGCCCCTGCCTGCTCCGCCACGATCTGCGCAGCGAACATGGGATCGCTGAAATCCGTCGTCAGCGCGGCGAGCCCGATGCCATCGATGCCACCGCTCGGCGATCCGGGCACGATGCTATCCGCCGAGAGGAACTGGCCACGCGCCGGGTCGTAGTAACGGGCATTATCGTACCTTCACGTGGCTATCCTACCACAGGGGTGCCGCCGCTGGCGAGTCCGCCGTGCGGCACCCTGAGCGCGGCTAGAGACCGACGTGGGCCGCTGCGTTGTCGCGAAACAGCTCCGGGTCACGGATGTAGCGCCGCAGCGAGCGCAGATCCTGGTGGCCGGTCTGGCGCAGCATCGCCTCGTAGCCCACACCCGCGATCGCGGCGCTGGTCACCAGCCCGGCGCGCAGGCTGTGCCCGCCGTACGCGGCCGGGTCGAGCCCGAGCTGCGCCACCGCGCGTTGCACGATCCGCGCGACGGTGGCGGGATGCAGTGCCCGATCTCCTGCCTGTTGTCCGGC